>JANPPB010000671.1:0-1974 GCA_031428295.1 Segetibacter sp.
AGTTTCTCAAGACAGGAATTGAGGTCTATTGTATTGTTTAACAGTCCGGCAAAAAGGTCTCCTTTCTCCTTTAGTCGTTGTGCAATAGTATGTATTGTAAAGGATGAGGGATGCAGACCTTTTTTTACTTCCTTCCACTCAAGTGGAGTTGAAACAGTAGCACCGGGCTTTGGCCTTACACTGTAGACTGATGCAATGGTTTGACCTCTTCTGTTTTGCAAATAATCCATGTAAATCTGGCTTTTGCTTCGTTTACTCAGGCTACGTTCGAGTGTTGTAATCTTAGGTAATTTTTCATTAACCAGCATACACACCAGGAAAGCGAAATCTTTTACCTGGTCATAAGAATATTTTTTGCCCGTGGGTACATAAACATGCAAGCCAGAAGCACCTGATGTTTTGCAGAATGAAATTGCACCTGCCCTATCCAAAACTTCTTTGGTTGCAATTGCAGCTTCTATAACATGCTCAAAAGTATTTTTGTCCGATGGATCAATATCGATAATGAGGTAATCCGGATTATCCAATTTCCTGACTGTTGAGTGCCATGGGTTAATTTCGATACAACCCAGGTTAGCCATATATAAAAGGGTGGCTTTGTTGTTACACAACAAATAATTAATTTGTTTGCTACCTGAGCCAGTACCGGATTTTATCTCAATACTTTTAACCCATGTTGGCGCTTCCTCACCCGCATTTTTATGGAAGAAACCTGGTTCATTAATACCATTGGGCGTTCTGAATAACGACTCTGGCCGATCTTTTAAGTAAGGCAAAATATAGTCTGCCATCTTTTCATAATAGTCAATAATATCTCCTTTTGTAATGCCATCATCGGGAAAGAAAATTTTATTACGATTGGTGGTTTTTACTGATATTCTACCCATGACATACGTCTTTTCTCTTTCGTTGGCCACAACCGCTGCAGTCACAGGTTTCTCCTCATTTGTGTTCAAACTTGCTTTAGTAACAGAAGATTTTTTGATGGATATCTTTGCAGCTTTCATACCTATAAATTCTATTTGATTTGACTCAACATCACCCGGCTTTTTATCGTCACGTAAACGAAGAAAGATCGGGTGCCTCATTTTTCCGTCCCGCGTCCATTCTGTAAACTTTAGTTCGCAAACATATTGTGGGGCTACCCATGTTACGGGCATATTGGTTTTAACTCGTTCGTTAAAAGGGGATTCCTGTTGAATGATTGGCTCCAATTTATTAAATAGCTCTTTCAATGACTGCTCATTAAAACCAGATCCTGTATGACCTGCATACAACAGCTTTCCATCTTTTTTAATACCTAAAACCAATGCACCAAAATATTTTCTTCCGCCTCGTGGTGCAGTAAAACCAGCTATTATTGCTTCTTCAGATTTATGATGCTTTATCTTCAACCACTCATTGGTTCGCTTACCGGGGTAATACAAACTGTCGGCCTTTTTTGCCATAATGCCTTCCAGGTCTTTTTGTCTTGCTGCTTCAAAAAATGAGTCGCCTTGCTCCAACACATGATCTGAATATTTTATCACTGCATTTTCACCAATCAATTTTTGCAACTGGCTTTTTCTATCAATTAATGGCACATCATATAAATCTTTATTGTTGAGGCGAAGCAGATCGAAGACGTAATAGACAATAGGGAAATTTGTGTTTTCTGCATAATGCTGCAACTTTTGAAAATCGGGTTTGCCTTCTTCATTAATTACTACGATTTCGCCATCTAACACTGCATTAAAACGCAGCTTTTGTAAGGCTTCAAAAATTACCGGATAGGTAGCCTCAAATGAATTGCCGTTACGGGAATATAATTTTACCTGCTCTTTGTTCAATTCCGCAATAGCCCGGTATCCATCCCATTTTATCTCGTACAACCAGTTTTCATCCGAAAATGATTCGGAGGACCCTTTTGCAAGCATTGCAGGTATATAACCAGCTATTTTTTTTTGAGGAAGATGTTTGGTGGGTTTAACTATA
>JANPPB010000672.1:0-6023 GCA_031428295.1 Segetibacter sp.
AGATGCTGCCGATTTATAAGCGTTGATCAACCCCGGTACACCCAATAGCGTTCCACCAAAATACCTCACCACCACTACGGCCGCATCTACAATTTGCCTGCTATCCAATTGACCCAATATTGGTTTTCCTGCCGTGCCTGATGGCTCCCCATCATCACTAACTCTAAAAATGTTTCCCACGTTACCTACACGATAACCAAAACAATGATGCACTGCTTTTGCATGATCTTTCTTTATCTGCTGGTACTGCTTCTTAAAATCGTCTGCTGATAGTATTGGAAATGCCAGGGCGATAAACCTGCTTCCCCGGTCTTTAAACTCAGCCGTTGAATTTCTTTCGATAGTATGATAAAACAATGGTTCACTCATAAACACCTCCACACATGTCTATACAAATTTTAAAGATTGAAAAATTTAAAACCATTTGCAGGCCATTCAAAAAGTTGTTTGCCCGGTAAGAATTATTTCTTAAAAAAATTGAATTAAAATGTTGTGATAGTCTAATAAAGGTCAAAGGGCAGCATCGGCTGGCTCGAAATAAGAAATGGTATCATTTAAGTAGTGTTCCTTTTTTACCAACGTATAACCTTTTAAAATGGGTGAAGCTACTCCCCCATCAAGTATCAGATCGTTGTTACAAATTACCCTGGCATCATCCCATAAACCTTCGTTGATAAACGTTTGCAAAGTTTGTGCGCCGCCTTCAATCAACACACTGGTTATATGTAAACTATAGCATGCTGATAAAATTTGTTTACAAACAGGTTCACTCGTTAACAGCTTTTGATAACTGGTAAGGCCATTCTGTTTTTGTTGTTCATAATTGAATATGATTGTTGGTTGACTGCCATCAAATATTTTTAAATTGTTGGGCAAACGAAGGTTAAGATCAACCACCAGGCGAACGGGACTTTTGCCGATCCACAAACGATTGGTGAGTTGAGGATCGTCGTTCAATGCGGTATTAGTTCCTATCAATATTCCGGCTTCTTCACTGCGCCACTTGTGTACCAATCGGTCACTTATATAATTGCTGATATTAACCTGGCTTCCTTCAAAACCGCCGATCATTTTGTTGCTACTCTCTGCCCACTTTAAAGTAACGTATGGCCGCTTTTGCTGGTGAAAAGTGAAGAACCTTTTATTCAATGCAATGCATTCTTTTTCAAGTACGCCTATAACTACATCTATGTTAGCTGCAATCAATTTCTCAACGCCTTTCCCATTAACCAGTTCAAAGGGATCGCGGCAACCAATCACAACTTTTCTAATGCCAGAACGTATGACTAAGTCGGCACACGGCGGCGTTTTACCATAGTGGGCACATGGCTCTAATGAAACGTATAAAGTACCGTAGGCTATCAAATGACGATTGGATTCCGTTACACTATTTATGCAGTTTACTTCGGCATGCGCCTGACCATATTGCTGGTGATACCCTTCCCCTATAATTGTATCATCATATACCAACACAGCTCCCACCATCGGGTTAGGTGCAACGTTGCCAGCACCCAACCGGGCCAGCTCAATACAGCGGTGAATGTATAATGGGTGTACGTTCATGAAGTGGGCAAAAGTAATTTAAAAATGCAGTAGCATTGCAGCATGACCATCCAGGGTGCATACAAACAATTATTGGCTGCTTTATACGAAATATATGATGCTCGTGAAGCTGCAAACATTACTGATTGGGTAATTGAAAATGTTACCGGCCAAAGCAGGATCAACAGGATATTATTCAAAGATTTACAGATTGATCTTCAACAGCAAGAGCGTTTACAAAACATTTCCTTAGAATTGTTGGCTAATAAACCTGTTCAATATATTTTAAACGAAGTATGGTTTGCCGGTATCAAATTGTATGTAGATGAACGTGTATTGATACCCCGGCCTGAAACAGAAGAGTTGGTTGATTGGATAGCAAATGATATAAAGAAATTAGCCGGAGAAGCACAATCAGGCATTGCACTGTTGGATGTGGGTACCGGTAGCGGTTGTATACCCATTGCGCTTAAAAAACAATTACCAGCTATTGCAGTTTCAGCATTGGATGTTTCTACAGAAGCCCTTGAGGTTGCTAAGAAAAATGCCGGCGGTCAGCAAACAGATATTTCTTTTTTTGAAGGCGACTTTTTAGATAGCAACACCTGGCATCAACTTCAAAATTTTGATATAATCGTTAGCAATCCGCCCTACATAAAACAACAGGAAGCGGTTGATATGGCAAAGAATGTTTTAGACTATGAGCCTGCGATTGCATTGTTTGTTACCGATGAAGATGCACTTGTTTTTTATAAAGCAATCGCCTTGTTTGCACAGCAACACTTATATGAGAGTGGAAGCGTTTATGTAGAAATTAATGAGGCATTGGGAGAGCAGGTCATGAAAATATTCACTACCCAGGACTTTGCAAAAATAGAAATGAGAAAAGATTTACAGGGAAAGGATCGTATGATTAAGGCAAGTAAATAAATGAAGTGGATACTTGTGATATTCAATGCCTATATCAAAAAGTCACATTATTCATTTCACATTTTTTCTTAGCAAGCAAAAGGTTAGTGATAGGTAATAAGGCAGGGTCGTATTTGGAGCATTCTTTCTACTAAGATTTAGTAAGAATAAATGTTTGCCGACTAGTAGATTCAACCTTAGTAGAAAAAATACAACGACATATCTCCAACCTTATTACCTTATTCAGAGTGATCACAATTGATCAAAACGGTCCGCATCCTTACGATTAACCAATAATGAAGTAAAGGCTTTTTGGAGACTTCTTATAAAAAACGAACGCTTATAACAGCTACTATGGCCTGCTATCAACCGCCATTACAGGTGTGGCACCCAACTTTTTAATAACCTGCATTACTTTAATTGCAGTACCTAAATGTGCAGTGCTGTCGCCGTTGATCACTACCGAAGGTTTATCTGTTTCTTTGGTTAGGTAAGCTTTAAGATCCAACTCCAATTGTTGCATATTGGTTTCCTTCTGCCCCAAATAAATCCGCTGGTCTTTGTCTACCGTAACAACCACTGTTTGCTTGCTCTTGGCATCGCTCTTGGCCTTAGGGTTCGAAACTTTTATAACGTTCGGATTTGCCAGGGTGGATACAATTAAAAAAAACAATAAAAGTATGAACAGGATGTCGTTAAGGGCACCGGTGTGTACTTCAGGTTTTGTTTTTAATCTGTTTCTAAAATTCATTTTTCAAAGTAAAAAGTAAAAAGTAAAAATGTGTAGCTCCTAGCTGTTGGCTCTTGGCTCTTGGCTCTTGGCTCCGAGCTGTTGACTCCTAACTCTGCCCTCCCGGCTGCTGGCTCCCGACTATAGACTCCCGACTTATCTAGTAGGCTCCTGTAACACATCAATAAATTCGGCACTGGCAGCTTCCATTTTGTTGGCTGTCTTATCAATTTGAGTAGTCAGGTAATTGTGGCCCACATAAGCCATCAAACCTATAATTAAACCTGTTGCTGAGGTAATCATCTTTACATAAATACCACCTGCAATACTGCTTAAAGTATATTCTCCGGTGCTGCTGATTCCATAAAACAATTGCACCATCCCAATAATAGTTCCAAGGAAACCAAACATGGGAGCGATGCCTGCAATCAAAGAAAGAATATTCAGGTTACGCTCCATCTTATACATCTCTAGTTTGCCCACATTCTCCATGCTCTTCTCTATGGTATCAATAGGTTTGCCTATGCGTTGTAATCCTTTGTCTATAATGCGGGCCACCGGGTTATTGGTGTTTCGGGCAATGGTTCTTGCTGCGGTTACATTACCTGTAACAATATTATCGCGTACCATGCTCATAAAATTTCCCTCTATACGGCTGGCATTTCTTATGGCAATAAACCGCTCAAAAAATACAAAGATGGCTGCTATAAAAAGTCCGTAAAGTGGATACATGATCCAGCCTCCCCTGTCAAGCAAACTCCACAGACTTATTGCCTCTGCGGTTGGTTGTGTTATCAATGCTTTTGTTGTATCGGCTAATTGTTGAGGGTTGGCCTGGAGTAATAACCACATCATTATGAAGTATAATTTTTTTAAACGGTGTAAAAGTAATTAAACAGCCTAAACCTTCTTTTAAAAACTACAGAAGGCAGAAGCAACGAATTTAATTGCTTTACAGGTGGTAGATGAACACGTTGGCTGTTAAAGTTTTGCAGTTATTTGTCTGCGGGAAGTTCTTCGCGGTTGACTGATTCCATAGTAAATGCCGGAAGGCAAATGCTCCAATAATCGCAGGGCTCATTAAAAGGATTGCTATACTTAACCCTGGCACCTTTTTTTACCAATATGCTTTGTCCCGCTTCAATTACCATAGCATGCCCATCTATTTCAATAAGCTTTTTACCTTTGTTAACCAAAGTCCATTCATCAAAGGCTGGTACCTGGTGTGGCTCCGACCATCCGGCAGGTGCAGTCATGTGTGCAATGCTGAGGTCGTCATAATTGGTCGCAATTTTTCCAAAATGTTCTTCAATTAATTTTCCATCAGTTGTTGGAACTATAAAAGGTTTGTTTTGTAAAAAGAAATTCATGATCCAAAATTTTCAAAAAAAAATATTAGTTGATTGTACTGAATGATAAAGGCTGTTTCATTTTGTATAGAATGAAACAGCCTTTTGTAGTTATTGACGCATAGCTATTTTAGCTGGGTTTTTCTTGTTGCTTAACCATGCCCATAATCTGTTGCATAGTACGTTGCATACCTGCAGGGCTTCCATCAAGAAACAGCATGTTGCCTTTGCCATATTCCGCAAAGTTTTTTACTGCCTCTGTCCACATACTAAACAAAATAACATTGGTGTCCAGGTTGGCTTGCTTCATTTCTTCGGCAGCCTGGCTCATACCCTTAGCCACCTCTTGTCTAAACAAAGCCACACCCTGCCCCCGTAACCTTGCAGCTTCTCTCTCGGCCTCAGCCGCAATCTTAATGGCATTACCTTCGGCTTCTGCACCTTTTGTTTTTGTAATTAACAATGCCTGTCCTTCGTTTTCAGCGGCAGCTTTTAAGTTGTTACTGGCTACAACCCTGCTCATACTTTCCAAAATCAGTTTATCAAAGGTGATGTCATTGATCTGCAGGTCCTGCAAGTGGTAGCCCCACTCTTCAAGCGAGTGGTCAATCTGCTCCTTTACAAAAAGCACGATTTCTCTTCTCAGCAATAGAATTTCGGCCTGGCGCTTTGTTGCAACAAAAGCCCTGATGGAACCTTCGACCGTACGAATAAGGGCCTGCATCAAATCCTTCTCACTAATAAATTTAAAGGCCACTCGTTTAATGGTCTCTTCATCTTCGTTCTGTACTGAGTACAACAACATTGACTTAAAGTACACATTGGCCTGGTCAACAGTTACCGCCTGAAACTCCAATTCTACCGAGCGGTTTTGAATGCTGACACGCTTGTAGATCTGCTCGATCAACGGAATTTTAAAATTTAAACCGGGACGGAGGATACGTTGAAATTTGCCGAACAGGGTAACAACTGCTATCGTGCCCTGCGTAACAGTAACGAGCCCGCTAAAAACAATGAAAATTAGCAGTATCAACCACCAGTAAGTAAAAATGGTTTCCATTATTGAAGGGTTTAAGTAAACTTATTTAGGTAACTGCTAATGTACATCTAACAAAGGCCATTTTATAAAATTATTTCGTTACCAAATTAACTGAGGGCTGGCTTTGTATGGTCGCGAAGGTTAGGGGACCAGATTAATAAAATATAACTGGTAAGCGTTTACATAGATATACATCTATTTCTTTACCAAAAAGGAAACAACACGCAGATGCAACTTGTTTTGATCTGAAACCTTACAAGTGTAAAATTTTAGAGTGTGAGCTAAACTTTATACCCAACAAAGTGATAGCTTTCCAACTGAAAAAATAAAGCCAAATGATTAAAAACCTCTTCTTCTTTTTACTGATTGCAAATTATTGCACGGCGCAAACTTTACCTGCCCGGTGGGATGAATTGGTAGCTTCTGACTGGAGCAAAGCGCTTCAACAATCGGA
>JANPPB010000673.1:0-6385 GCA_031428295.1 Segetibacter sp.
CTTGCCTCTTCTCACCCAAAAACTACTTTTAGCCGATACCAGTTTCACCCCGTTGGTGTTGATGTTTATTAATGCGGCCTCATGTTGTTAGCCAGCTAGTCTTTCAACCCTTAAAAACATTTTTATGTAAACAATTTGCAGCCTTACGGCCCCGGCTAATTATGTACTACTACCTGTAAAATAAGTAAGTGTAAAATTTAATGAACCCCGTTATGTTATGGGTTTTGTATTTATCTTGAATGCGTTAATCTAATTACACCTTAAAGCACATTTCAAATAATATGAACAGGAGAAAATTTTTAAAAAGCGGGTCAATCGTTTCAATGTCAGTACCGGCAATGGCACTTGCTGCCAGCCAGGCAAACGCTGCAAATACCAATGGAAATTACGGGGAAGGTTGGTTTATGAAAGATTTGAATTTGGAAGAAATTACTATTGACGAACTGCAACAAAAAATGGCTTCGGGTGAGCAAACATCAAAGTCCATCACAAAAATGTACCTGAAGCGTATTGAAAGCATTGATAAAAGCGGCCCGGGCCTAAACAGTGTAATTGAAGTGAACCCTGATGCCATTGCTATTGCCGAAAAAATGGATGCTGAAAGAAAGGCCGGTAAGTTAAGAGGCCCCATGCATGGTATACCTGTTTTGATAAAAGACAATATTAATACCGGTGATAAAATGATGACCACCGCCGGATCGTTGGCGCTGGTTGGTAACAAGGCTTCGAAGGATGCTTTTATAGTTGGGCAGTTGCGTAATGCCGGGGCAGTATTGTTGGGTAAAACCAATTTAAGTGAGTTTGCCAACTTTAGATCGGAGCGTTCTACCAGCGCATGGAGCAGCAGGGGAGGGCAGACCCGTTGCCCATATATTTTGAACCGCAATCCATCGGGTTCAAGTGCCGGATCGGGTTCGGCAACAGCAGCAAGTTTATGTGCGGTGTCTATTGGTACCGAAACCGATGGTTCTATAGTAAGTCCTTCATCTATTAACGGATTGGTTGGTATAAAACCTACGGTTGGATTGTTAAGCAGGTCGGGTATTATTCCTATTTCGGCAACGCAGGATACTGCCGGCCCTATGGCACGCAACGTAAAGGATGCAGCCATATTTTTAGCTGCGCTGGCAGGTGTGGATGCTGCTGACGAAGTAACGCTGCAAAGCAAGGGCAAGGCATTGGCCGACTATACAACCGGACTTAGCAAGGATGCTTTAAAGGGCAAACGTATAGGTGTTGAAAAAGCCTGCTTAACCGGTGGAAACCCGGACGTGCTTGCTCTTACTAAAAACGCAATTAAAATATTAAAAGACCAGGGAGCCACCATTGTTGAAGTGGAGTTGGTTAAGCTAACCCGCGAACTAACCAATGCCAGTTACGATGTGCTGCAATTTGAATTTAAAGACGGATTGAACAAGTACCTGTCAACTGCCAATGCGCCGGTCAAATCGCTGGCTGAGGTTATTGCTTACAACAAGGTAAATGAGCCAACTGCCATGCCCTATTTTAAACAGGATATCTTAGAAAGTTCGCAGGCAAAAGACGACCTGAAGAGCAAAGAATACCAGGAGGCTGTTGCCAAAACAATTAGTACCCGGGGAATGATTGATACCATTATAAAAGAAAATAACCTGGATGCAATATGTGCCTCCACCAACGGACCTGCAGGCTGTATTGACCTGGTGAATGGTGATTATGGTGGTGGCTTTTCTTTTTCATCACCCGCTGCAATGGCGGGTTACCCTCATATAACTGTTCCTATGGGGCAGGTTCATAATTTACCGGTTGGTTTCTCCTTTATTGCAGGTGCTTATAAAGAACAAGCCATCATTAATATGGCCTATGCTTTTGAGCAGGCATGCCAGGCACGAAAAGCACCGAAGTATATAGAGGGGATTATATGAATAGTGAGTGGTGAATAGTGAAAAGAGAATAGTGAATAGTGAAAAGTGAATAGAGAATAATGAATAATGTATAATTAGTTACACACTATTGAGTAGACAAGAGTAATTGGTTTGAAATGATATAAGCCAAGCCGTCATGCTGAATTTATTTCAGCATCTCCTGGAAATCGATTCAACTAAAAAAGTATCGTTATTGTAGTAACAACTAAACAAAAAGTCCTCAACTTTCAACATTTAAAATTCAACATAGCAACAAAATATGTTCAGCTTAAACAATCTCACCCGCGATAATATTAAAAGCTTAAAGCCTTATTCTTCGGCCAGGGATGAGTTTAGCGGTGAGGCAAAAGTATTTCTGGATGCTAATGAGAACTCATTGGGTTCTCCCTTAATGAAATGGTACAACCGTTACCCCGATCCGCACCAGGTTAAATTAAAAGAAGCAATCAGTGCAATAAAATCAGTTGATGCAGACCAGATTTTTCTGGGCAATGGAAGCGACGAATGCATTGACCTTTTGTATCGTTGCTTCTGCAATCCCGGTAAGGATAATGTGATTATTTGTCCACCTACGTATGGCATGTACGAGGTAAGTGCCAACATTAACGATGTTGAGCTTCGCAGGGCTCCTTTGTTAGGCGATTTTCAACTGAACCTGGGCCATATTGAAACCCTGGTTGATGCAAACACCAAACTCATTTGGATTTGTTCGCCAAACAATCCAACCGGTAATGCTATTAACAGAAACGATATCGAAACCATCCTGAATAATTTTAATGGGTTGGTGGTGATTGATGAAGCGTATATTAATTTTTCAAGGCACAAATCTTTTACACAGGAGCTGGCTAATTACCCCAACCTGGTAATCATGCAAACCTTTAGCAAGGCATGGGGCCTGGCAGGATTACGTCTCGGCATGGCTTTCGCATCAAAAGAATTGATCAGTATTTTGAATACAGTTAAGCCTCCCTACAACATAAACCAGGCTACGCAGGAACTTGCCTTAAAAGCGTTGAAAGAAGTAGGACAGGTGAACGATATGATTAAAGAAATTGTTCAAATGCGGGTTGCCCTGAAAGCTGTTTTGGAAAAGATACCCGCTATAGAAAAGGTTTACCCTTCTGATGCAAATTTTCTGTTGGTTAAAATGAAAAATGCCCGGAAAGTGTACGAATTTTTATTAACAGAAGGCATTGTGGTGAGAGACCGAAGTAATGTTATTTTGTGTGAAGATTGCCTGCGGATTACCATAGGAACTGAGGAAGAAAACACACAACTTGTTGAAGCAATATGCGATTGGCAGGTGGCCGTAAACAAAGATTTGGAGTTGAAGCATTCTTAGAGGTATCAAAATTTGTAAAAATGGAACCACAGCGGCACGGAGGCACATTGAAAACACAGCGTAACTCTCCGTGTTACTCCGTGTCGTTGTGCTGCTGTGGTTCAACTTTCTCAATAAAGCTTTTATCTGCTATTAAATAATACACACCGTTATGAAAAAGATTTTTGTCTCTTGCAGTTTAATAGTACTGGTTGTTGCCTGTGTAATTGCACAAGAGAAAAAAACCCCATCGAAAGCTGCCCTTGAAAGAGGAAGTGAAATTTATATATCCACTTGTATAGCTTGTCACCAATCAAATGGAGAAGGCGTGCCCGGCTTAAATCCGCCGCTGGTTAAAACCAGCCATGTACTGGGCGATAAAACCAAGCTTATACAAATCATGCTTAAAGGCATGGATGAAGCAGTAGTTATTAACGATATAACTTACACCACGCCTATGCCCTCGTTTGAACAACTTACCGACCAGCAAATAGCGGATGTACTCAATTATGTTCGTAACAGTTTTGGTAACAAGGCTGCAGTTATTAGTGTAGGACAGATTAAAGCCGAACGCTTAAAACTTTTAAATTAATTATCGGTCGCTTATTACTTACTACTTACAACTTACAACTTACTACTTACTACTTATTACTTACTACTTATTACTTACTACTTACTACTTACTACTTATAACTTTTTACTTACTTATTCCATGAAAAAAGTTCTCTTTATCGATCGTGATGGCACCCTTATAAACGAAGCACCACCTACCTACCAGATAGACAGTTTCAGCAAACTCGCCTTTTATCCCCACATGTTTAAATACATGAGCCTGATTGCTGCAGAATTGGATTATGAGTTGGTAATGGTAAGTAACCAGGATGGCATGGGAACGGCTTCATTTCCCGAAGAAACTTTTGCAACGGTACACACTTTTGTTATGAACAGCCTTGAGAATGAAGGCATTCATTTTAAGGCAGTTCATATAGACAAAACCTTCCCAGCCGATAATGCACCAACACGAAAACCGGGGATTGGTATGTTTACTAAATACTTGAACAATGCTGAATACGACATAGCGAATTCTTATGTTATCGGCGACCGGATTACCGATGTTCAATTGGCCAAAAACCTGGGTAGTAAGGCCATCTGGATTAATAACGACGCCAACCTGGGTGGCACTGAAATTAAAGATGCAAGGGCAGAACTGGAAATCGTTATTGCCCTGGAAACAACCTCATGGCAAACCATTTATGAATTTTTAAAATTGGGTGTACGCAACATTCATCACGAACGCAATACCAACGAAACAAAGATCAGCATAGATGTAAATCTTGATGGAGCCGGTAAAGCTTCCATACATACCGGTCTAGGTTTTTTTGACCATATGCTCGAGCAGATTGCACGCCATGGTAAACTCGATTTGAGCATTCAAACCAAAGGCGATCTTCATATTGATGAGCACCATACTATTGAAGACACCGGCATTGCCTTGGGCGAAGCTTTTGCCCTGGCACTGGCTGATAAGAGGGGGATGGAACGGTATGGTTTTGCCTTACCAATGGACGATGCCGAAGCAAAAGTGCTGATTGATTTTGGAGGCAGAAACTGGATTGTTTGGAATGCGGATTTTAAAAGAGAAAAGGTGGGAGAAATGCCAACTGAAATGTTCTTTCACTTCTTTAAATCGTTTAGCGATGCGGCCAAATGCAATTTAAATATTGAGTGCAAAGGCAACAACGAGCATCATAAAATTGAAGCTATTTTTAAAGCTTTTGCAAAGGCTATAAAGATGGCCGTAAAGCGGGATGCATTCAGCAACTATTTGCCTTCAACTAAAGGAGTGTTGTAAATTTTACCAGCCTTCATTACTAACATAATGTTATGGAGATTGCGCATGCTATCAACCGGATTGCCCTTAACAGCTATTACATCCGCAAACAAACCCTTTTTAAGTCTGCCTATTTCTTCAGCATAGCCAAAAATATCTGCATTTACTGAGGTTGCTGAACGAAGCACTTCCAAAGGTTTCATACCATAGGCAACCATCATTTCCATTTCTCTTGCATTATCACCATGGGCAAACACACCTGCATCGCCACCCATGCAAATGGTAACACCAGATTGAAGCGCTAAGGCAAATGATTTTTTCTTTTTGGTAATGCTTGCGGGTTCAGGGTCTATGCCTTTTTTCCATCCTGCATATTGCATGTTGGCATCGCCTGCGGCAAGGGTAGCACACAAAGCAACTTTCTTTTCTTTCATCAATGCAAAAATTTCTGCTGTGCCATCATCACCATGTTCAATAGTGCTTATCCCTGCCATAATTGCACGACGCATTCCTTCAACCGTAGTGGCATGTGCTACCACTTTTCTATTTCCACTGGTTGCAATAGCAACGGCAGTTGCAAGTTCTTCAATAGTAAAGGTGGGTAGGGCTTCGTGGTTGGTGCCCCACCTGTAATCGGCATATATTTTTATTACATCTGCGCCTGCAGCAATCTGCGTTCTTACTTCTTTGGCCATCTCAGCAGCGTTCGAAACTTCTGCGGCTCCCTGTACAAGGGTAATGTCAGCACTTTCTGACTTTGGTCCATAAGTGCCCCCTGCAACAATGGCCCTGCTGGCAATAATCATTCTTGGGCCTGGAATGATCCCTTTTTCGATAGCCTTTTTTAACCCGTCATCGTCATACATAGCACCTTCAGTGCCCAGGTCGCGGACTGTAGTAAAACCGGCCATCAATGTAGCGTTTGAATGATTAACTGCTCTTGCCATTCGCTCCGCCCTGCTTTCATTTAATACCTGGTTATCCCACGAGGTTTCGTTGTAAGGATGCAAGAATAAATGCGAATGACCTTCTATCAAACCCGGCATGATGGTGCATCCGGGGTAATTTTTCACAACCGTATTTGCCGGCAAATTGGAGATCATCCCAACGGCTTCAACCAGGTTATTTTTAATCAGCACCGACCATCCCTCATGCATATTTTCTCCATCAAATACCCGGTCTCCCTTTAGTAAAATATATTCTTCTTTTTGTGCCTGTAATGATGTGGCAAACAGGACTACTAATAATAAGCAAAACCTCATTTTTAAAATTTAAACTGAGTAATAAAGATATGATTGTCGAAACAAGAAGCATTGTATAAATGTTGTC
>JANPPB010000674.1:0-3018 GCA_031428295.1 Segetibacter sp.
TTGTTTACCGATTGCAAAGCTGGTTCTAAAACCTTCGATGGCGCCTACCATTGGGTACAAAGCATACAAATGAAAAGCAGTGCTGCCAATTTTGTCCAACACCAATGTAGCGGGAAAAGCTACCGGTGCCACATACATTAATATGGGTAACATGAATGAGAGTGCAAATTTGAAATCTCTGTACTGCACAGATAAAGATGATATCCAAAAACCCAATCCAGCGGAAGTTAATACGACCAGCAAAATTGGAATTAATACATAAATTAAATTTTGCCCCGGCTGGTATTTAAACCAGGCCATCATGCCGGCTAATATTAAAAATGAAATCGAAAAATCAACCAGCTTAGAAAACACCGGGGTAAGTGGTATAATAATGCGGGGAAAATATACCTTGGTAAAAATAGCTGAAGCACTGATAAGGCTTGAGCCGGCGAGGTTTAACGAGTTTGAAAAGTACGTCCAGGGTATTACCGCCAATGCCGAAAATACGGGGTAAGGCATTCCACTTACGTCGGGCTTTACTCCTGCTAATGTTCCAAACACCAGGCTGAATATTAGTACCTGGAACAAAGGATTAATAATGGCCCATGCAAAACCCAGCACGGTTTGTTTATACAGCACCGTAACATCGCGTAGCACCATATAATACAGCAAGTCTTTGTAGCGCCAAACCTCTTTAAGGTTCATGCTACCTATACCGCTGCCGGGTTCAATAATTACAACTGGTTCTTTTTGCATTACGGTTTGCTATCAGTAAAAACTTTTTGCTTGGGTATGTTCCAAAAAAGGTCATTCGAAATTATGCCGATGAATTTCTCGTCGCTTTTGCCATCGCCAAATAAAACACGGGGAGTAATTTTTTGACTGACAGCTTTTTGTATTCCTTTAATAATATCTTCTCTTTTATAGCTGGTGTTAATGATATCAGGATTGTTGGTTCTACCCGATTGGCGGGTACCCACATTTACGGTGGGTATACCATAAAACGGTGCTTCGCGAATGCCTGCACTTGAGTTACCTACCACCGCTTTTGAATGTTTCATCAACACTAAAAAGGCCTCGAAACGTAGGGAAGGGTATATTTTAAAGCGGCTGTTTTTTGAAAGGCGATTTAATTTTTTGAGTATAAAATCTGATCCTTTATCGTTGTTGGGATAGATGGCAATAAAATTTAAATTGCTTTCTTCCAGCGAATCAATATACTGAGCGGCGTTTTCATCCATCTGGTCAAACTCGGTAGTAACCGGGTGAAACATGGAGATGAAAAAGTCATCAAAAGGTATTTCGTATTTCTGCTTCACATCCTGCCAGGCCGGTAATGGTTTGTGTAACATGGCATCCATGTCAGGAGAGCCAATTACAAAAATGCTGGCATCATTCTCACCCATTTGTTTTAGCCTTGTTTTGGCTTCTTTGTTGGCCACAAAATGTACGTGACTCAACTTGGAAACAGCATGCCTGATCAGTTCATCTACGGTTCCGGAAAGCTCGCCACCTTCAATATGAGCCACCAAAATATTATTGAGTGCACCCACTGTTGCTCCGGCCAAAGCTTCTATTCTATCACCATGAATAATAATGAGGTCGGGCTCAACTAACCTTATGTAATTGGCAAAACCTTCAATGGTTCTCGACAAGGTAATGTCCATTGCAGATTCTGTATCGTGGTTGATGTATTTATAAATGTTGTCGTAGCCGTACTTCTCCAGCTCTATTACCGTGTAGCCATACTTTTTATCCATGTGCATGCCTGTGGCAAAAATGTGCACTTCAAAATCAGGGTTACACCTAGCTATTTCAATAAGAGATTTAATCTTTCCGAAATCGGCTCTTGTACCTGTTAAAAAAACGATCTTCTTGCTAATACCCATGTTGACTTATACTTAATACTCAAGCTGTTTGCGAAACTGTAAACGGAAAATTGTTTGGCTTGTTGTTGTAGTACATGTTTTTTGCTAAACGTTGATAAGGTAGTAATGCTGATTTTATTGAATGTCTACCCAATTAACCTGGCTGTCATTTTCAATATTCAATGCGGCTATCTTCCCCAAAACATTGTTGTATTCTTCAGCCAGTATGCCACCCTTACCCGGACGTTTTACCCAAATATTTTCTTTTGTAAACGCTTCTCCTTTTGCTATGGGTTTGATGGTACAAACAGTAGCAAAAGCAAAGTCAATGGTAACCTGTTCTTCTGTTGCAGGTCCTTTGTTGCCGCCCCGTTGTTGCGCAATAATTGCTGAACCTTCTATCAATTCGGCACAGGCTTTTGTATCCATTGAGCAAATGATATCCGGACCGGGGCGGTCCATGCTATCGGTAAAATGCCGTTCAAGTATGGAAGCACCCAGTGCAACTGCACCAAAGCAGGCGTGATTGGTAAGCGTATGATCGCTGAGGCCGATGACTGCACCGGGAAAAGCATGTTGTATTTGTTGCAATGCACCCAGCCTTACTAAATGATTTGGTGTAGGATATAGATTGGTTGTATGAAGCAAGGCATAGGGTACATTGTGTAGCTGAAAAATAGCTACAGCTTTGGTTATGCTTTCAATGGTGTTCATGCCCGTACTTAAAATAATGGGTTTACCAAACGAGGCTATATGGTGAAGCAAGGGATAGTTGTTGCATTCGCCGGAGCCAATTTTGTAGGCAGGAACATCCCAGCTATACAGGCGGTCTGCAGCGGCACGACTAAAGGGTGTGCTGATGAAGATCATCCCGTTCCGCTCAACATAATTTTTCAGTTCCAATTCATCAGCCTCGTTAAGCGAACAGCGGCGCATGATCTCATAAATGCTAATATTGGCATTACCCGGTATGGTGTTTTTTGCGGCACTGCTCATTTCATCTTCTACAATATGTGTCTGGTGCTTTACTACTTCAACGCCAGCTTTTTTAGCAGCGTCCACCATTTGTTTCGCTACTGCTAATGAACCTTCGTGATTAATACCAATTTCGGCTATCACCAGTGGCTTGTAATGGTAGCCAATCTTTCTGCCTGCTATTTCAAAAAAT
>JANPPB010000675.1:0-3515 GCA_031428295.1 Segetibacter sp.
CTACAGCCCCACCCCAGCTAAACCCGCTGTTGTTAAATAAATAGCCAAGGCAAATACTCAACACAAATAGCCCGAGCAATACATATTTCAGGTTTCTTTTTAACGAGAAAACCTTTTGCCCAAATAGTAAATTAATACCCAGAACAAAAAAGAATGTGCAGAACAGAAATGATGCTATACCAAAACCTTTGTAAATAAAAAAGTGAGCCGTATATGCCCCTATTACCCCCAGCAGGTTGGTAACCCTTGCCTCGTCAGTACTAAAAATTTGAATGCCCTGACTGAAGATTTGAGACTGGTCCACCTTCCACGTAAACAAATACGAGGTAAATGCTACAAACAGAAACAACGAAAACAGGAGGCTAATGGTTCCGGCAATCTTATAAGTCCGCTCATCTTTCACAATTTCCTGCATCGTCACTTCCACTTCCTTATCCTGCGTAAGTTTATCAGGATTTGGTGGTGGCGGGGTCTTCTTATTTATACGATTTGCCATGGGTTGAGTTACTGGGCAAATATAAAAGAAATACATTGCCACCAACCGTTAGCAAATGTTAACCAACACCTGCCAATGGTTGATCATGCAGTATTACACCCCAAATCAATTGAATAACAAACAGCGTTAATAACTTTATTAAACCCGGCTGTTTTTCCACACGCTATTAAGCTGCATAAACACCTGTATACCCTCTTGTTTTTTGTACATTTGCCGCCATTACAAACATATAGGCTCATCACTTTTTTTAACGGCTAATGTTGACATTGAACTGATTATGGAACTGAGTAAAAATTATCTGCCGCAGGCAACAGAAGAAAAATGGAATCAACACTGGAAGAACAGCGGTTACTTTTCAAGCGTACCCGACGAAAGGCCTTCCTACACAGTTGTAATTCCACCACCCAATGTAACCGGTGTTTTACACATGGGCCATACCCTGAACGAAACCGTGCAGGACATATTGGTAAGAAAAGCCCGTATGAGTGGCTTTAATGCCTGCTGGGTTCCGGGAAGTGACCATGCCAGCATAGCCACTGAAAGTAAGGTGGTGCAAATGCTTAAAGAGCAAGGCATAGACAAGAACACGTTGAGCCGCGATGAATTTTTAAAATACGCATTTGAGTGGAAAGAAAAATACGGCGGCATCATCTACAGCCAGATAGAGCGGTTGGGTTGCAGCGTTGACTGGAAGCGGGTAACCTTTACCATGGACGATCATTACTACAAAGCCGTTATAAAAGTTTTTGTAGACCTGTATGGCAAAGGACTTATTTATCGGGGTGCACGAATGATTAACTGGGATCCTGCTGCTAAAACAGCGCTAAGTGATGAAGAAGTTGAGTTTAAAGATTTGCAGGGCACCCTTTACTATATTAAATACCAGGTGGCAGATGAGTTGACAGATGTTAGAGTGAAGGATGACAGTAAAGAAGCAGGTACAGAGTTGACAGATGTTAGAGTGAAGGATGACAGTAAAGAAGAAGGTACAGAGTTGACAGAACTTAGAATGACAGATGACAATATTAGCAACCAACAACCATCAACCACCAACCGTGCCTTTATTACCATTGCTACTCAGCGCCCCGAAACGATTATGGGGGATACTGCAATTGCTGTTAATCCATCGGACCCCCGCTATGCTCATTTAAAAGGCAAGTTTGCCATTGTTCCATTAATAAACCGCCGCATACCTATCATTTTTGATGACTATGTAGATGCAGCTTTTGGTACCGGTGCACTAAAGGTTACACCTGCACACGACATTAACGATTATAACCTTGGCCTTAAACACAACCTTGAAGTAGTAGATACTTTAAACGAAGACGGAACCCTAAGTGCCGCTGCGCAGATATATGTAGGTGAGGATCGTTTTACTGCCCGTAAAAAAATTGTGGTTGAGTTAACCGAAAAGGGGTATTTGCAAAAACAGGAGCAATACCAAACCCGCCTTGGTTATAGTCAGCGAAGCGGTGCTGTGGTTGAGCCTCGCATATCCACCCAGTGGTTTGTAAAAACAAAAGAGCTTGGTATACCGGCTTTAGAAGCAGTCGTAAATGGCGAAATTAATATTCACCCTGGTGATAAATTCTTAGCTACCTACAAATATTGGTTAGAGAATGTAAAAGACTGGTGCATTAGCCGCCAGTTATGGTGGGGACAACAAATACCTGCATGGTACGATGAGGAGGGCAATGTGTATGTAGGGGAAAGCAAGGAGGAAGCTGTAAAAGCTGCAAACGACAAGCTGCAAGCTGCAAGTGAGAACGGCTTGAAGCTTGAAGCCAGCAGCTTAAAGCTTACTCAGGACGAAGATGTGTTGGACACCTGGTTTTCGTCGTGGCTGTGGCCAATGGAAGTTTTTAAAGGCATTTCTGATCCCGGTAACAAAGAACTGGATTACTACTACCCTACCAAAGTTTTGGTTACAGGGCAAGACATTATTTTCTTTTGGGTTGCCCGAATGATTATGGCGGGTATGCATTACAAAAATCTTAAGCCGTTTAACGACGTTTATTTTACGGGTATGGTTCGCGACAAGCAGGGCCGTAAAATGAGCAAGACATTGGGCAACAGTCCTGATTTATTAGAGTTGATTGACAGGTTTGGTGCCGATGCCGTAAGGTTTGGTATCATGATTTCTTCGCCGGCAGGCAACGATATGTTGTTTGACGAGGCCAGCCTGGAGCAGGGCAAACTCTTCAATAATAAAATATGGAATGCCCTAAAGCTGGTTAAAATGTGGGAGGGTCGGCAGGTAGCAGGAAAAGAGGTTGTTGCTACGAACGAAGTTTCGGCAGTGAGGGATTTACAGGCAGAAGCAGATATGTTGGATGAGGAAAGTGACACCCGGAATTTTGCTGTTGAGTGGTTTAAAAACAGGTTAAGGCAAGTTAGGGAAGATATGGAAGTTATGTACAGCCAGTTTAAACTGAGTGAAGCTTTAAAAACTGTATACTCTCTAATTTGGGATGACTTCTGTAGCTGGTACCTGGAGTGGGTTAAGCCGGGATTTGAGCAACCCATTGATGCGGGTATCTACAAAAAGACAATCAGTTTTTTTGAGGAGTTGATGCAAATGCTTCACCCATTTATGCCTTTTATTACCGAAGAAATTTACCACCTGTTAGCGGAAAGAAATATTTTGGATGACCTGGCAATTAAACAATTTACTGCCATTATACCTGCCAATAAACACATTTTGCAGGAGGGTGACTTACTTAAAAAAGTAATCTCATCCATCAGGGATGCCCGTAATAAAAACCAGGTGAAACCTAAAGAAGCCATCAAGCTATCTATAGTAACTGACGATCGCGACGATTACAGGGATATTGAGTTGATATTAGCTAAACAAGTTAATGCCGACAGTATATTCTATGTTACTTCAGCACCGGCAAATAGTATTGTTGTAGCAGTTGAAAAAGATAAGTTTTACTTTGAAACAGGCCATGCAATTGATTCGGTTGCTTTAAGGCAAGAACTGGAAAAAGACCTGGAACACCAACAACTTTTTTTGACA
>JANPPB010000676.1:0-1880 GCA_031428295.1 Segetibacter sp.
CCCCCGCTTTCAATAAAAATAATTTCAACATCAGGAAAACGAGCAGCCATTTCTTCCACGGCTTCCAGGTTCATGCTGGCATCTTCGCGAATGGCCGTATGTGGGCAACCGCCGGTTTCAACTCCAATAATCCGTTCAGCAGGCAACAGGCTGTTCTTTGTAAGAAATTCTGCATCTTCCTTTGTATAAATGTCGTTGGTAATTACGGCTATGCTGTATGTTGGATACATGTGCCTGCACAAGCGCTCAATTAATGCAGTCTTACCCGAACCTACCGGTCCGGCAACTCCGATTTTTACATAAGTGCGTTCCGACATGAAAGAATTTTTAAGGATTTGATCATTACTTTTTATAGACTTTTCAAAATTGATGAAGAGGCTTACACTACAATTGGTTTACATAAATATCATCAGGTTGCAATGCATTTTCAGATGGAATATCATGTATTTTTTTAATATCCGGTTTTTTAAAGTGTTCCTCTTTATTTCCATATTCGCTAATCAATTCGGCAACAAGTGCGGTCCATCCTGTTTGGTGGCTGGCACCAAGACCTGACCCACTATCACCATGGAAGTACTCGTAAAATAACACCAGGTGCTCGTTGCCCGGCTTTTGATAAAACCAGTTATACGCCCCAAATAAACGACGTTGGCCGCTTTTATCTTTATCAAATAAACTAATTACCCGCCGGGTTAATTCATCGGCTACCTGGCATAAATTCATTTGTACACCTGAGCCTTTTGGGCATTCAACCTTTAAACTATCGCCATAAAAATCACCATATCTTCTTATTGATTGAATGATGAGGTAGTTAATCGGCATCCAGACTGGTCCGCGCCAGTTAGAGTTTCCACCAAAAATATCCGAGGTAGAATCCCCCGGATCGTATTGAATGGTATGTTGTTGCCCATCTACCCAAACAGAATACGGATGTTTTTCATGATATTTTGATAACGCCCTGATACCTCCCGGCGACAAAAATTCATCTTCATCCAGTAAACGGTCTAACAGGTGAATTAGCCTGTCTTGTTTTACCAGCGAAAGCAATATTGCTTCTCCATCTCCCCGCTCTTCATTTGGCCAAAATTTATTATTGCGCTTGCGATATTGCTCAAACCAGGTTATGCGCTTTTTAAAATCGCTTAGCTTTTCAAGTTCTTTTTTATCAATAGTTGACACAGCAAATAATGAGGTTAAGCCAACTATCGATTTAATGCGCAATGGGGTTGGGTCCGAACCATGTACACACAAAACATCATAAAAAAATTTATCTTCTTCGTTCCAAAGCCGGTGCTCATTTAAGGACTCCGCAATTAAAATAAAATGTTCGAAAAATTTGGTAGCTGTGTCTTCAAAAGATTCATCTACCACGGCTATTTCAATGGCCATGTCCATCATATCCAGTGCATAAGTTCCCATCCAACTGGTGCCATCGGCCTGTTCTAATTGAGTGCCAGTGGTAAAATGATGACTCCGATTAAATACCCCGATATTATCCAAACCCAGAAAACCACCTTCAAAAATATTATTTCCATCACGGTCCTTCCTGTTAATCCACCAGGTAAAATTGATGAGTAATTTTTGAAATACTTTTTTAAGAAAATTTATATCACCCTTACCTGTTTGCTTCTTTTCAATATTATAAACCTGCATGGCTGCCCAGGCATGTACAGGTGGATTTACATCGCTAAAATTCCATTCATAAGCAGGTAATTGCCCATCGGGTTTCATATACCATTCCCGCATTAATAAAACTAATTGGTGTTTGGCAAATGTTGGGTCGGCAACCGCCATTGAAATACACTGAAAAGCCAGATCCCAGGCCGCATACCAGGGATACTCCCACTTATCGGGCATACAAATAATATCCTGGTTTTTTA
>JANPPB010000677.1:0-3646 GCA_031428295.1 Segetibacter sp.
AGAAGGTACAGGGGTTATTGCCAGCCGATGGATACCTTTAAACCTACGTTCGATTTATTTAACAAGATTAAAGACGACATCTATAAAATATACACAGACTGTCCATATATTGATGATAAGTACAGGAAATCTGCCATAAAATACCTGGATGATTTCTATAAAGTAATCAACACTCCTAAAACTGCTGGAAGAGAATTTGGCTATCCTTGTGTAAACAGGGAGCGCATTAATATTGGTGGGTACGAAAACCAGAATTAGCTGTAGCCACGAATGCACGAATGTTTTTTATGAATTTAGGAAGGTCAGCCGAATGTAGATTTACGATGATGCTTCCTGTCAACTGTCATCAGTCAACCAACAACTTTTATAGCGTGATAACAAACTCCGCATATTCACCTTCCACCGTTTCCACATTCATCTTGCCATCGTGACCTTTTGTAATAATATCGTAGCTAAGCGATAATCCAAGGCCGGTGCCCTGGCCGGTGGGTTTTGTTGTATAAAAAGGCTGAAAAATTTTATCGGTTATCTGGGCAGGAATGCCCTGGCCATTGTCTTTTATTTTGATGCAAACCTGCTTATCAAACTTATTGGAGGTTACCCATATTGACGGATGAAAACTTTCGCCCAAACGCTTTCTTTTTTCGTTAACTGAATAGTATGCATTGTTAAATAGATTGATCAACACCATTCCAATCTCCTGCGGAATACCTTCGAAAACCGGCAATTCCGGATCGTAATTTTTTACGATTTCGACTTCAAAAGTCTTATTGTTTGCTTTGAACGACTGCAGGCTGATCCGCACATATTCATCAATCAGCTTATTCAAGTCGATCATCTCTTTTTGGCCGGTTGCTTTTCGTGTATGCATCGTCAGGCCTTTGACTATTGAATCGGCCTTGTTGCTGTGAAAAATAATTTTATTCAGGTTCTCCTTTATGTCAGAAGCCATTTCTTTAAGCTCAATTATATTGCCTTTGTCCAGCCCGGTTTTCATTTCTTCGGCTATATCCCTGGAAACCTCGCTAAAGTTTTTTACAAAGTTTAATGGGTTTTGAATCTCATGAGCAATTCCGGTTGCCATGTCGCCCAACGAAGCCATTTTTTCGCTTAATATCAATTGCCTTTGCGTTTTCTTCAGCGATGTTAAGGTGTTCCTGTTAATAAGCAACTGGCGGTATATAAAGACAGACAGACCACATACAATTATTAAACCCATTAACGATAACGACATTACCAGGTTGCGGTTACTGATCTTTATGTCCTGTATTGCTTTCTCCTGCCTAAGGGCGGTAATACGCAGGTCTTGTTGCTGCTCTTTTTGCTCGTTTTCAAACTGGGCAACCTTTACTGAGTTTTGTTCTTTCTCCAACAGGTCGTTCAATATAAAATACCGCTTAATGTATTCGGATGCCTGTACTAATTGTTGCTGGTTTTGGTAGAAAGTAAACAGGTCTCGCAGGTATTTTTTTTGAAGCACATTCGACTTTTCATCCACTGCTTTTTTATAAGCAGCCACCAGGTAACTGCCTGCGGCAGGATAATTTTTTTTGAGAAGGTTGTAAAGGTAAAAGGTGTAATCCAACTCAAGGTCGCCTGCAACTGTTGTTATTTTTGGATGGTATTGATCGGATAATGATTTGGACTTTACTAAAAAATTATAAGCAACATCTGGTTTGTTTTGATATACATAGATAAGGCCCTTTTGTAAAAGCGCAACTGCATGGATTGCATCGAACGTATTAACCGGACGGTTTTTATTTGAGTAAGAAATGGCTGCATCGGTATAATTAAGGGCCAGGTTGTATTGCTTGTTTTTTGAACTGGCGCTGGATAATGCGATGAGTGCATAAGCAGTTGTATTGCTATCGCCACGTGCCTTACTTAATGGAAGGCCCAGGTTTAGATAATACTTTGCTTTATCCAGGTTGCCCCATTTGTCGTACAGGTTGCCCACAACAATCAGTTCGTTATAATAATAGCTGTCTGCAAATCTTTTATACAGCGTAGCAGCACGCAGGTAATTGGTTATAGACAGATTGTAATCGGCCTTTGACAAATAATAACTTCCTAAAGCATGGTAACAGGCAGCGGAGTTTTGGTAAGGGCCATTAAGGAGGTAATAGCTGAGCTTAGTAAGATAATATTCCTTTTTTTCATCCTGCAGATCGAGTAAGGCAAATGAATTTCTAACGTTGATTAAAAAATCGCAGATGATTTTATGTTTTTCATCGAAAAGTGCAATTGACTTTTTAAAATTTTGGAGTGACGATTTGTAATCTCCTTTTTTCCAGGCAACAATACCGTTTTGCATTTCTATGTAAGGACGGGTATCAACAATGTTTACCTGCTTATTTGCCTCGAGCAAAAGGCCTATATGCTCCAGTGTTCTGTCTGATAAGGTTACCTCGCTTTTGTCAATGAGTAGTGCTAACAGCTTTACACGATCTGCATCTGTTTGTTCTTTGGGAAGTTGTAGTAAGAGTGAATCGTAATTGCAATTGAAACAATTGTCTTGTGCCAATAAAACTCTGTTGTAAAAACAAAGAGTGAAGAGTAAAGAGAGAAAACAAATTTTTTTAAGCATGGAAACTTTAGCTATCAGCAAATTAATAATCCGGACCCGTTTTCCATAGTAACCAGCCAAGTTAGGTGATTTTGTATTTCTTAAAAATATTGGATGCGTTGACTGTTGAATTATTAGAAGCTGTCTAATTTTTTTCAAATGGAACCACCGAGGCACGGAAAAAACAGAGAAACACAGAGATAATCTTAGTGAGACTCCGGGTCGTTGTGGCTCTGTGGTTCAACTTTTCTCATGTTATAAACGCGTAATCCAAATTTTAAACAGCCTCTTAGCAAGTCAATTCTATTTACATTGAAACAAGCTGCAATATTATCAAAACCCTGGCAGCAGCTTATAACTGTTTCTCCATAATGTAATCGTTCATATAAAAGCCCTGGCCGATTTCTATGTCCTTTTCTTCTATGATTTCAAAACCATTTGCCTTGTAAAAAGTGAGGGCATTATTTAAACGATTTACATTTAACTGCAGCCTGGTTGCACCCATGCTTTTAGCAGTGGTTTCAATTGTTTGAAGCAGCTTTTTGCCTGCACCCATTTTTTGAATGCCCGGAAGTACATACAACTTATGAAGCTTATGAGTTGCATCATCAATAGGAGAAAAAGCAGCAAAACCTACCGGAATAAAATTTTGAAGGGCAAGAAAAAAATGCTGGTTGTCATGCATTTGTTTTTGCAATGCGGCAGTACTGTAAATCATTTCAAGCATGTAATCCAGTTGCTTTTGGCTTAGGATTGATCCATAAGCAACCGGCCATGTTTTATTGGCTATGTCTTGTATAAATGGAATGTCGTTAAACGAAGCCGGCCTTATTTGCAAACCTTCGCCGTCAGGTAAATTACTTGTCATTGGCTTTAATTGTTTGGTGTGAAATTCCAACAATACTTTGGAGATTGTTTTTTTAATGTGAACCCCGGTCGGGCGCATAGGCGTCAACTTAACTTTGAGAGTACGCATGCTATAACTTAATGATAGTAAAGGTTTCGAGGTGTTTTGGTGTTAGGTATTTTGGCACTGATTTGTTAGTGCAGAAGTTTATATGAAAACTAATGCCCGACCTC
>JANPPB010000678.1:0-10396 GCA_031428295.1 Segetibacter sp.
GTCCACACTATAGGTAAGACTTGCGGGGTCGCACTCTTTTACTACAACAATTTTAAGCAACATATAAGCAGCAGGACTTGCATAAACAATTAAGTTGAAATATTGAACCATTTACAGGAGAGGCTTGCAATAACTTAAAACTCAAAACTCAAAACGCAAAACGCAAAAATCAAAAATCATAACTCAAAACTCACCAATCAAAACTCATAATTCATAAACTCACCTTTTACCTAATTCAATGATCTCGCAATTTGTAATGTTGCTCCCATCAATGGCAAACCTGATAAGTGTCTTTACCCTATGCCAGCCCTGGTTACCTGCTGCCCCGGGGTTCATATGCAGGCATTCAACTTTTGCATCGTACATTACTTTTAATATATGTGAATGGCCCGAAATAAACAGTCCTGGCTTGTGGGCTGCTATCTCCTTTTTAGCTAATGGAGCGTATTTGTTGGGATAACCGCCTATATGTATCATCAACACCTTTACCTGTTCGCAGGTAAAACATAGCACTTCAGGGTAGATGCTGCTAATATCTGTTCCATCAATATTTCCATAAACACCTTTTAAAGGTCTAAATGCAGACAGACGTTCAGCCAGTTCCAATGAACCAAAATCACCGGCATGCCATATTTCATCACAATTTTCAAAATGCTTAAAAATTGATTCTTCAAGATGAGAATGCGTGTCTGATATTAATCCAATCCTTGTCAAAATGTGTCTAATTTTATAATGGTTTTTAAATCATACAGGTTTCTACTTTTCACAACGGCTTTTTACTTTTTACTTTTTAATTTTTACTTATTAATTGCATGCCACATTACTCCACTTTAGGTCACATTCCACACAAACGTCATACTCAATTTCGTAAACCGGATGGCAATTTATATGCTGAAGAATTGTTTTCAACAGAGGGATTTAGTAACGACTCGTCGCTTCTCTATCACTTATATCCTCCTACTAAAATAATAGAAACAGACAAACCTATAAATGTAATGCCTGAAGTTGCAGAGGAGAAAATGTTGAAACACCGGAGTTTTGAAGGGTTCAATGTAAAACCTGTTAAAGACTATCTCGAAAGCCGCAAACCAATTTTGGTAAATAATGATGTGCATATTGTTTTAGCTGCTCCGCAGGAAAATGTGACCAGCTACTTTTATAAAAATGCAGATGCCGACGAAATGATTTTTGTTCATGAAGGTAGTGGCAAACTGCTGACTGCTTATGGTGAATTGGAATTTGCCTATGGCGATTATCTGGTTATTCCCCGCGGTACTATTTATCAAATGCACTTCAACAATGAGAACAACCGGTTGTTCATTGTGGAGAGTTTTAGCCCGATACGATATCCCAAAAAATACCTGAGCAAGTATGGTCAGTTGCTGGAGCACTCGCCTTATTGCGAGAGAGACATCCGTACACCAAAGAACCTGAGAACGGTTGATGAAACCGGCGATTTTGTTATTAAAACCAAAAAGAAAGGTGTGCTATATGGTTTACATTATGGCCATCACCCATTTGATGTAATCGGGTGGGATGGATGTTGTTATCCCTTTGCTTTCAGTATTCACGATTTTGAACCCATAACCGGCAGGGTTCACCAGCCGCCACCGGTGCACCAGACTTTTGAAGGCCACAATTTTGTTGTCTGCAGTTTTTGCCCACGGCTGTACGACTATCATCCAAATGCTATACCCGCTCCCTACAACCATAGTAATATAGACAGCGATGAAGTTTTGTATTATGTTGATGGCGATTTTATGAGCCGTAAAAATGTAACCCGTGGTATGATCACTCTACATCCGGCTGGTATTCCGCATGGCCCACACCCGGGAGCCGTAGAAAAAAGTATTGGTAAAAAGGAAACCCGGGAACTGGCTGTTATGGTAGACACATTTCATCCATTACAACTAACCAAACAAGCCCTCCAAATTGAAAACGAAGGGTATGCTATGAGCTGGGCCGAGTAATTATTGGTCTGATTTTTTTGGTATTGGGGGTATCGATCAATCAACTAAGATTGTAGGCATTTCAATCAATGCATTATAAAAAATGTCACTTACTTTGCTTTTTAAAATTCAGGACAGAGTATGTAACTTATCACTCTAAAATATTGCAATATGATAAAATTTAATGAACTGAAAGTAGGTGATTATGTAATTGCTGAATATGGCGGTCAGCAGAAACAAGGCGAAGTAATAAGGTTGAATGGCGACGAAAAACAGGTGTGTATTCAATCCGGCGAACAGGAGTTCTGGTTCGAAACCGATCATTTGTATCCTATTACTTTAGACGAAGCGCAGCTTTTTAAAATGGGTTTTCAAAAGCACGACAATGAAGACGGTTCAGTTAAATATAGTAAAGGAGCCTTCAGGGTTTTATTACACCACCCGGGCGACTTTTCAATTTTTGAAACATGGTACCGCGAAGACAAAAGGCACATAACGCATCATATCAGTTTACATGAATTTCAAAATCATTACCTGCAAATGACTAAGGTACATTTGACCGAAAATTAATTATTACAGTTACTGTTCACACTTTGCCGGTCTAAGTACCGGCATTACTTTTTTAAGCAACTGGAAAGAACGCAAGAGAATAAATTTTAAGGATAAATTTTGTACCCAACATTTTTCGTACATCGACACGAAGGAATCACAAATAAAGAATAACCTATGACCCGAAGATTGGCAGGATGTTATTTTGCCTTCATGCTTTTAACTTATTTACCCTCCTCAGCTCAGCAATTTGGGGGCAATCCCTCTTCGCTAAAGTGGAAGCAAATTAATACCGATACTGTCCGCATCATTTTTCCTGCGGGCATAGAACCTACTGCAAACCGGGTAGCTTCAGTAATTCATGAATTACAAAAAAATCATTCAGCAACCATTGGGTCAAAGCTTCGTAAAATAAGCATCGTTCTACAAAATCAAAATACATTAGCAAACGGGTATGTAGGCCTGGGTCCGTGGCGTTCAGAATTTTACCTGTATGCACCTCAAAATAGTTTTGAACAAGGCAGTGTTGGGTGGGCCGATAAACTTGCCTTGCACGAATACCGTCATGTACAACAGTTTGCTAATTTTAATGTGGGTCTTTCAAAGCTGGCAAGTGTTATTCTTGGTCAGGAAGGGCAGGCCCTGGCAAATAGTGCTGCTGTTCCTGATTATTTTTTTG
Source organism: Segetibacter sp. (assembly GCA_031428295.1). GTDB lineage: Bacteria > Bacteroidota > Bacteroidia > Chitinophagales > Chitinophagaceae > Segetibacter. The sequence goes on from JANPPB010000678.1 coordinate 3,178, forward strand.
AAGGAGATGCTGTTTTTAACGAGACTATATTAACTGAACAGGGGAGGGGAAGGCAACCTTTGTTTTTAAATGGTTTTAAAACTTTATTCAATCAAAATAAAAAATACAGCTATCAGAAATTACGTAATGGATCGTTTAAAGATTATGTACCCGATCATTACCAGTTAGGCTATTTGATGGTTGGCTATGGCCGCGAAAAATATGGAAAGGATTTTTGGAAAAATGTTTCGCAGGACGCAGCCCGATTTAAGCCGTTACTATATCCCTGGCAGGGTGCTGTTAAAAAATTTACAGGCAAACCCTACAAGCAATTTGTAAACGATGCTTTCAACTACTACCATGCCTTATGGAAGAGCGAACCGGTAAAACAAGGCTCTTATCTAACCCCGCAAACAAAGTATCGCTCCGATTATAAGTATCCTGCAATTTCTAACGATGAGTCAATAATTGTATTAAAAAGTAGCTACCGGCAAGTACCTGCTTTCTACAGAATCCTACCAAATGGGGTAGAGGAAAAGATTAGTACCCGAGACATTACTTACGAAGATTATTTTTCGTACAGTAACAATAAAATAGTATTTGCAACACTGAAGCCTGATGCCAGATGGGGATACAAAGAATTTAGTGATATAAAAGTATTGAACGTACAAACGGGTAAGGCGAAAAAAATCACTGCGAAAGAACGTTTTTTTTCACCTGCGATTTCGCATGATGGTCATAAGATAGCGGTAGTAGAAATGAAGACCAATCAATTGTCGAATCTCCTCGTCATCGATACGTTGGGTAAAAGGCAATTTAGAATGAATGGTACAGCAGGAGTAGTTTATTCATTTCCGGCTTTTTCAGCTAATGACAGTATGATTTATACTGCTGTAAGGAATGCCAAAGGAGAAATGGCTTTGCAGCAAATAAACCTGCTGAACAGCAAAACGATTGATGTGCTGTCATTTGATACCAGAATTATTGGATACCCCGTTGTTAACGGTGATACTATATTATTCACATCCACCTACAAAGGAAGCGACGAGCTTTGGGCATACCTTGAAAAAACAAGAGCCGTTTATAGAGTGGCCCGCCAGTCGGGAGGGTTGTATCATGCTACTATTAATCCATTGACCAAACAGGTTGTTGCTGCAACATTTACAGCCGATGGATACCGCCTGGTTAATGTACCGGCAAACTTGAATTGGCAAAAGGTAGAAAATAAGGCCGAAAATTTGCCGGATCTCTACCTGCCTACTGCCCTGGCTGCCGAACCGAAAAATGTAAGCAACACCATTCCTGCAAGAGATTTTACAATTAAAAATTACAGCAAAGGATATCGGTTCTTCAATTTTCATAGCTGGCGACCGTATTATGATCAGCCAGAGTTTTCGTTTACTGTTTATGGCCAGAATGTATTGAACACTTTTCAATCTGAATTGGCCTATGCCTACAACAAAAATGAAGGCAGCAACAAACTGGGTTTAAACTTTATTTACGGCGGTTGGTATGTACAGCCTACGCTGGGCAGCAGTAAAACCTGGAACCGGACTATTAATTACAACCGTGATACAACGCTGTTTTATAACGAATCAGAGGTCAATTTTGGATTAAGAATACCCTTAAATTTTTCCGGGGGCAAACACTACACCTTTCTTACAATGTCTTCCAACATTTTCAATAAGGGAGTTCAATTAAACGGTATAGCAAAAAAGATTTTCCCGGATAAGAACTTCAATTATTTACAGCAACGGGTGTTATTTTCTTCTCAAACACAAAAGGCAGTACAACAGATTTATCCCCATTTTGCACAGAGTCTCCTATTGCAATATCGAAACATTATAAATAAGTATACCGCCAACCAATTTTTAGCTTCGGGTAATTTGTATTTACCTGGCATTCATACCAACCATAGCATTGTTATAAATGCCGCTTACGCGGCCAGGGATACGGCCAAACAATATTATTTTTCAAATGATTTTCCTTTTTCAAGGGGCTACAAATCAGTCGATTTTCCACGCATGTGGCGTTTTGGAATTAATTATCATGTTCCACTTTGGTATGCAGACTTAGGGGTAGCCAATATTGTATACCTGAAAAGAGTAAGAGCAAATGCTTTTTATGATTACACACAAACCAAAAGCCTGAGAACGGGAAGTAAGTTTTTCTTTAGCACAGTTGGTACAGAAATATTTTTCGATACCCGATGGTGGAACCAGCAAAGTGTAACGTTTGGTGTTCGCTACAGTTGGTTACAAAACAAAGAATTTCGGGGTGTTACCCGACCAAATCAATGGGAGTTTATTTTACCTGTAAATCTTTTTTAGAAATCTTTTTAAAATAGAAGAGGTCTCTCAGTTTCAAATGGATATTACTTAAGTCTTGTATAATAGTGTAGTATTCATAAATAAAATCTCATAAAGATTACTTAACAAGTCGTTGACTTTTTGCTTGTTATGCAAATCTTTGAAAATCAGTTAAATCCGGGAGCAACTTTTTTTCAGCATTTTTCGTTTTGTTAAGGTTAACCAGGTAAGTTCGATGAAAGCACTAAACATTGTATGTTTGTAATCATCCTTCAAATCAGACTTTCATTTTTTTTACAGCTATTTTTCATTTGCATAAACATTTATAACGGTTACGAAAAATTACCCTGAAGAAATTTTATGACTAAAAAAATCCTGTTCGCTACCATCGGTCTCCTGGTTTTTTCATTTGCGGTTACCGCTTTTACAAACGACGGTAATTCAGTTTCACCCAAAAAAGCAATTTCAGCAGATAGTGTAAACAGCACAATAAACACGGTTCCATTTATGGATGTTTACGATTCGCTGCACCTGAACAATCTCAACCTTGCAAAAGATGCCTACCAGTTTGCCATTCAGGGATTTCAAAAATTAATTTTGTTGGGTAAGGTGAAAAATCCTGATTTATTGACCATTGTTGATTTTAGCCAGCCAAGTACCAAAAAACGTATGTATATCATTGATTTAAAAAGAAAAGTTTTGTTAGAGCATTCTTTGGTAGCACATGGCAGAAATACAGGCGAATTGATGGCAAGGGCTTTCTCAAATACTATGGAATCAAACCAAAGCAGTCTTGGATTTTATGTTACTTCTGATACCTACCAGGGAAAGCATGGTTTATCGCTTCGCCTTGATGGTATGGAGAAAAATATTAATGATAATGCCCGTGAAAGAGCTATTGTAATTCATGGGGCTGATTATGCTACTGAAGGTTTTTGTAAATCAACCGGCTATCTTGGTAGAAGCCATGGTTGCCCTGCAGTTCCGGCAAAAACTTCTAAAATTATCATCAATACTTTGGGCAATGGCTCATGTTTATTCATTTATTCTCCCGATCAAAAATATCTTAAGAAATCAGCTTTATTAAGCTAATTCTATAATTTATATTCCTCTTCCTTTATTTTCATTGTTAATTAAGGCATCTGTCCTCAAATTCTTGCGCTTAAATATGTTGATTTCTCTTAATTCAGCATTTTTTTGGTAATACTTATTAACTTTTCCACAAAAAATGTAAAATTATCCACCAATTTTTCTCTGTTACAGTTCATACTCTTATATTTGCGCTCCGAAAAAAAGTATGTCTAAACAAGCATTGATTAAACAGGATGGATCTATTGTTGAAGCCTTATCTAATGCTATGTTTCGTGTTAAGTTGGAGAATGGCCACGAAATTATAGCAACCATATCAGGTAAGATGAGAATGAATTACATACGTATACTTCCAGGTGATAAAGTTGGAGTTGAAATGAGCCCTTATGATTTGAGCCGGGGAAGGATCATATTTAGGTATAAGTAATAAGCTCGTAGCTCAGCTATTAGCAATTAGCACATAAAACAGCTGTTAGCCTTTGGCCAATAGCTATTAGCAATAGGAAAAAAGAACAACAATGAAAGTAAGAGCTTCAATTAAAAAGCGCAGCGCAGATTGCAAAATTGTAAGAAGAAAAGGCAAACTGTACATCGTTAACAAGAAAAATCCCCGCTATAAGCAGCGCCAGGGATAATCAATTTAGTTGACAGTTGACAGTTGTCTGTTGACGGTCTAAATGGACAAATTTAAATTAGAAAATAAATATGGCTCGTATTGCCGGTATTGATCTACCAAAAAATAAAAGAGGCGAAATAGGGTTGACCTATATCTACGGAATTGGTCGCTCTACTGCACAGGAAATTCTTGACAGATCAGGAATTGACAGAAGCAAAAAAGTTAACCAGTGGAATGACGAAGAGCAAACTGCCATTCGTAACCTGATAACCAACGAGATTAAAGTTGAAGGTGCCCTGCGTAGTGAGGTTCAAATGAGCATCAAACGTTTAATGGATATCGCTTCATATCGTGGTCTTCGTCATCGTAAAGGTTTGCCTTTGCGTGGCCAACGTACCCGTACCAATAGCCGTACAAGAAAGGGCAAGCGTAAGACAGTTGCCGGTAAGAAAAAAGCACCTAAGAAATAGTAATTTAATAAAGTTAACAAGCAGGTTAGAGTTTTCTACCTGCATGTTTCTTATAAATAAACCGTTCTTTTACTGGATCGTTTCTTAAGAGAAGCAGGAGGAAAAGGCGGGTCCCGAATTTTTGGGATGTATTCATTTTTAAAGATTACCTCAACACAAAAACATGGCGAAAGCACCTCAAAGACAAGACAGCGCAAAAGCAGCCGCAAAGAAAAGGGTTGTAAAAGTTGATGCCTATGGCGATGCACATATCAGCGCAACTTTCAACAACATCATTATTTCTCTTACCAATAAAAATGGCCAGGTAATTAGCTGGGGAAGTGCAGGTAAAATGGGTTTCCGTGGTTCTAAGAAAAACACTCCATATGCTGCTCAATTGGCAGCTCAGGATGCAGCTAAAGTTGCATTAGAAGCTGGTTTAAAAAGAGTGGATGTTTATGTAAAGGGTCCGGGTTCGGGAAGGGAAGGAGCTATTCGTGCATTGGCTAACAGTGGTATAGAAATCACTATGATTAAAGACGTTACGCCTTTACCTCACAATGGTTGTCGTCCTCCGAAAAAGAGAAGAGTTTAAAATAAATCAAAAGTAAAAAGTCAAAAAAAGCAAAAGATTTAATAGTTTTTGACTTTTGCATTTTGACTGTTGGAATTTTATTTAAAAGCTGGTGCAGATTGAATTTTAAGATTTTTAATGAGCTGTACCGGGAACAAAAAATCTAAAAGTAAATAACATGGCAAGGTACACTGGTCCAAAGACCAAAATCTCCAGGATGTTTGGAGAGCCCATTTTAGGAAATGGAAAATGGTTGAGCAAAAACAGTAACCCTCCCGGTATACATGGTGCTCAACGTAAGCGTAAAACTTTAGGTGAATACGCAACCCAATTGAAAGAAAAGCAAAAAGCTAAATACACATACGGTGTATTGGAAAAACAATTTCGCAACACCTTTGGAGAGGCCAGCCGCCGTAAAGGTGTAACCGGTGAAAACCTGATTAAACTACTAGAAGCCCGTTTGGATAACACTGTTTTCCGTTTGGGTATTTCTCCAAGCCGACCTGCTGCACGCCAATTGGTAAGCCACAAGCACATTACTGTTAATGGTTTTGTAACCAACGTTCCATCGTATCAGTTACAGCCAGGTGATAAAATTGGTCTTAAAGAAAAAAGCTCAGTTAATACGGCAGTTACAAGTAATATTCGTGGTAAGAACCTTAAGTTTAGCTGGTTAGATTGGAATGAGGCTGAATTGTCAGGTACTTTTATTACTTATCCTGAAAGGGAAAGCGTTCCTGAGAATATTAAGGAGCAACTAATTGTAGAATTGTACAGCAAGTAGTAAGGCAGGTCAATAAGTCATCAGGTAATTGAAAAACATACTTTATTACTAATGACTATTGACCAATGAGTAATGACTTACTGCACAAGAGTGCGACGCAACGGATGCTACATGAATGACAAGCCGTTGGGTTCACAAAAAAAATTTTAAACAATAAATCGTCAATAATAACATGGCTATTTTAAATTTTCAAAAACCCGACAAAATCGTTCTACAAAAAGCAAATGATTTTGAAGCACAATTTGAATTTCGTCCTTTGGAGCCAGGATATGGCCTTACCATTGGAAACGCACTAAGAAGAGTGTTACTAAGTTCTTTGGAGGGTTATGCCATTGTAGGAATAAAAATTGAAGGTGCCGAGCATGAATTTGCTACTCTTAAAGGAGTAACTGAAGACGTTACTGAGATTATTTTGAATTTGAAGCAAGTTCGTTTCAAAAAGAAAGTTGATCATGAAGTGGTGACTGAAAAAGTTACCCTGAGCATTAAAAATCAAACAGAATTTACTGCCCGTACTATTGGTGATGCTACACAGAGTTTTGATGTTATGAACCCAATGTTGCTTATTTGCACCATGGATAACACAGCCAAACTTGATATTGAGCTTACCATTGCAAAAGGCCGTGGATATGTGCCTGCTGAGGACAATAAATTGAAGGATACTCCATTTGGATATGTGCCCATCGACAGTATTCATACTCCAATTAAGAACGTTAAATATACTATTGAAAACACTCGTGTTGAACAAAGAACTGACTTTGAAAAATTGGTAATGGATGTTACAACTGATGGAACTATTCATCCTGAAGAGGCTGTAAAGCAAGCATCAAGAATTTTGATCCAGCACCTGATGATCATCACAGACGAGAACATCACTTTTGATAATAAAGAAGAGAAGAAAGAAGACCTGGTAGACGAACAGACATTGCAACTGCGTAAGATTTTAAAGACTCCATTAGAAGATCTTGATCTGTCAGTACGTGCCTTTAATTGCCTGAAAGCTGCTAAGATTAATAGCTTGAGCGAATTGGTTCAATACGAGCAGGAAGACCTGATGAAGTTTAGAAACTTTGGTCAAAAATCGTTAAGCGAAATTGAGCAGGTGTTAAACGAAAGAGGTTTAGGTTTTGGAATGGACCTGAGCAAAATGGGTATTGATAAAGAAGACTATTAAGTAAAAAGGCAAAATTAAAAAGTAAAAAATTTTTTGATTTTGCCTTTTGAATTTTTACTTTAAATCGGGTTATAATTCCTGACACGGTATAACTCATAAAACAAAAACGTCATGCGTCACGGAGACAAAATAAACAACCTCGGCCGTACAGCAAGCCACCGCAGAGCTTTGCTTGCTAACCTTGGTGCACAACTGATACAGCACAAGCGTATCACTACTACTTTGGCTAAAGCAAAAGCTTTAAG
>JANPPB010000679.1:0-1587 GCA_031428295.1 Segetibacter sp.
TTCTTATTACGATGAAGTAACCAACATAAGACATCTTATTAATGCAGGCGTACCCTGCCCATGCTAATGGAACCAACTACCATCATATCAAAAACGAGCACCCTTTCTGTAGCGGAAGACTATGAGCTTTTGCGGAAGACAGGCCGTGATTATATTGAAAACCTTGGCAGCGATTTATGGACTGACTACAACGCACATGATCCCGGTATAACCATTATGGAAGCATTGTGTTATGCCATTACCGAATTGGGCTACCGTACCAATTTAAATATTGGCGACCTGTTGACCGATGCCGATGGAACTATTTCCTCAACGCAACCCTTCTTTACCGCAAAAAATATTCTTACCTGCAGCTCCCTTACAATTAACGACTATAGAAAATTACTGGCTGATATTATTGGCGTTCACAACGCCTGGCTGTATGCCGATGACAGAGACGTTTCGGCTAAAGGAAAGGAGAGTGCCATTAATGAAGTTCCATTGTTTGCCGATTGTAAAGCAGATGCATTATCTGTAAAAACTACTCCTCATCCATTATTTATTTCGGGGCTGTACAGGGTATTGCTCGACCTTGAAAATGATGAGCAGTTTGGCGACCTGAATAAAGGTGACATCATCATCTTCAACCCCCTTTCCGGCGGAAGCGATCCCAAATTTAAAGCAGGCGAAATAAGCTTTACCATAGAACTGCCCTTTATACAGGACGTAGATATTGAATTTGTAAAAACGGCATCCGAAGCGGGAAATATAACCTCCATTTTGGTAGAACAAAAAAATGCAAAATGGAAGGCAAAAGTTGAGGTTGCATCTATGCCTGCTTTCGAATTTTTCATCACTATCAATCTAAAACCACCCGGTAAACAAGTTGAGCTGGCAGATATGCAGAACTTTTTTACTGCGGCTTTCGTAAGCCAGGTATTTTATCAATATCAAAAGAAGCTGGAAAAAATTCTTTCCATTTTATTATTAACCCGAAAGACGTTACATGCCAGCAGAAACCTATGTGAGGACTTTATAAAAATTGAAACCGTTCGTGATGAAGAAGTAGCTATTTGTTGCGATATAGATGTGAGGACAGATGCTGATATGGAAGCGGTGCAGGCAGAAGTTTTTTACCTGATAGAAAATTACCTCAACCCATCGATCAACTTTTATTTATTAAAAGAATTGAGGGCAAAAGGTAAACCTGTTGATGAAATATTTGAAGGCCCCCGGCTGCAGCATGGGTTTATTGATACGGCCGAATTGGAGCAGACACAACTGAGAGATGTCATTCACACATCTGATATTATTAACCTGCTAATGGACATTGATGGGGTGCTTGCTGTCAGCAATTTTTTATTAACTAAGTATGATGCTATAGGCAACACAGTGCCCGGACAAGTTGGGTTAAAATGGTGCATGCATATTACACCGCGCCACAAACCGGTGTTGTCGGTTAATCGTTCCAAGATCATTTTTTATAAAAGCGACTTTCCGTTTTTAGCCAGCTACGCTGAGATAAGCGACACCTTAAAATTGCTGAGGGCATCAAGGGAACGGCCCAAACTAAAAGGCCAGCAAGATGATCTGCCTATACCAACAGGC
>JANPPB010000680.1:0-9172 GCA_031428295.1 Segetibacter sp.
GCTAAGTCCCCCGTTCCACCATCTTCATACGGTTACCTGATTACGTACCAGTCTTTTCAGGGAGCTAAAATATTAGCCCAGCTATTAAAGCAAGGCGTTAAAGTACGTTTTGCTGAAAAGCCTTTTACTTACAAAGACAAAGCCTACGATCGTGGTACGCTGATCATTTTAAAAAATGCTAATGTGGCCAATTTACATGCCATACTAAGCAAACAGGCTGAAACATCTTTTGCTACTATTGATGCCATAGAAACTGGTTTCATGGATAAAGGACCAGACATTGGTTCAGGCGATGTAAGGCTGATAAAGGCTCCAAAAGTTGCGTTGGTAACCGGTGAGCAAACCTCATCGTTGGGAGCAGGGGAGATCTGGCACATGTTCGACCAGAGCCTTCAATATCCTATTACATTAATCAATGCAACAGAGTTGTCGTCTATCCAATTATCCGACTTTAACGTGGTGATACTCCCCAACGGAAACTACAAGGGTTTGAATGATAGGGCCACTGCTGATAAATTAAAAGATTTTGTAAGAGGCGGCGGTAAATTAATTGCTATGCAAAAAGCAATGGAACAAATGGCTGCCGGCGATTGGGAAGTAAAAATTAAGGAGAATAAAACAGAAGATAAATCTGAGTATGGTTCTTTAAAAAAATATGACAGCCGCGAAAGGGACCAGTTGCCTGAGAGCATTCCCGGCGCAATTTATAAAGTACAGTTAGATAATACACATCCGCTGGCTTTTGGTTATCCCGACACCTATTTTACCTTAAAGCAGGATGCAACCGTATTTGAATTTTTGAAGCAGGGATGGAATGTAGGTGTGCTTAAAAAAGATAATTATGTTACTGGGTTTGCAGGTATGCAGGTAAAAAGCAAGTTGAAAGATGCTATGGTTATGGGCGTGCAGGAATTAGGAAGTGGCGAGGTAGTTTATTTTGCTGATGATCCTATTTTTAGAAGCTTTTGGGAAAATGGAAAGCTGATGTTGTGTAATGCAGTGTTTTTGGTAGGGCAATAGTTGCAAGGTTAACCGCAGAGAAAGCAAGAGTCTTGCGCAGAGAGCACAGAGTTTTGAGCACAGCGACCATTATTCACAAGCCTTTTTTAATTTTTGCTTTTTACTTTGTTTCTGTGTTTCTTCCTCGGGCTATTCTCTACTGGTAATCAGATTTTACCGCAGAGAATGCAAGAGCCTTGCTCAGAGAGCAGAGAGTTTTGAAAATTTTTCCCTATCAGTGTCAAAGAACACATCGGCCACTATTTGCGAACAATTTTTACTTTTTACTTTTTACTTTTTACTTTTTTTCCCCTCACCCTTTATCTTTGCGCCATGAAAATAAAATTGCACATACATCTACACCATCATTTCTTGCCGGTAGGGTAAGCCGTTGTTGTTGTGCAAATGAGTATAAAACAGTAAAGGCTTACCAATTTAGGTAGGCTTTTTTTATTTGCTTTAACCGCAGGATTTTAAAATATTAAAATGGAACAAAAACTTACGATTGCCATTCAAAAAAAAGGACGATTGCACGATGACAGCATGAAATTATTGCAGGAGTGTGGCATTGATGTATCGAATGGTGTAAATAAGCTGAAGGCTGAGGCCAGCAACTTTCCCATTGAAGTATATTTTTTAAGAGACGATGATATACCGCAGTATGTTGAAGATGCGGTTGCTGACATTGGTATTGTTGGCGAAAATGTGGTATACGAAAAGAAGAAAGCAGTGGAGGTTTTTGACAAACTTGGTTTTGGCAAATGCCGGTTAAGCATTGCCGTTCCACGAAACGAAAATTATGAAGGCGATTCAAACTACTTGCAGGGTAAACGAATAGCCACTTCGTACCCGGTATTGGTACAACAATATCTTGATGAAAACCTTATTAGTGCGGAAATTCATGAGATAAGTGGCAGCGTAGAAATTGCACCGGGTATTGGTTTGGCCGATGCCATCTGCGACCTCGTTAGCAGTGGTTCAACCTTATTTATGAATGGCTTAAAAGAAGTGGAAACCATCCTGCAATCGCAGGCGGTATTGATTAAAAATAACTTGTTGAGCAACGAAAAACAGGCCTTGCTTGAAAAGCTGTTGTTCCGAATTCACGCAGTAAAAAAAGCCAAGAATAACAAGTACATATTGCTAAATGCACCTAACGAAAAATTGCAGGAAATTATTAGTTACCTGCCGGGAATGAAAAGTCCTACTGTTTTGCCATTAGCCGAAACCGGCTGGAGCAGTGTACACAGCGTTTTAAACGAGAACGATTTTTGGGATATTATTGAGAAGCTTAAACATGCAGGAGCTCAAGGCATTTTGGTTGTGCCCATTGAAAAAATGATCATTTAGCTTTCTCAGGGTAGGATAAAGTCAGCGTCATGCTGTCCTGTCCTGAATAAATTTCAGGATTGTTTCAGGATCTCAGCATCCCCTGAAGTTCATGCTTCCATATCCAGGGAATTCCGAAATAAGTTTGGAATGACGAAAACCTTAATTGAAAGGAATTGGGCTTTGGGGGGCATTTTAAGATGAGAATTGAGTCATTTAAAAGTATTGTTATGTGTGATTGTACAATTGTTGATTATGAAGAAAGCATGTTGGCAGGCATGATGCAATTGTTTTACGAAACAGTGCATGTAATCTGCGCCAGAGATTATAATGAGAAACAATTAGAAAGATGGGCGCCGAAAAAACCTGATTTAATAAGTTGGAAACAACGATTGAATAACAACTATTGCAAGGTGGCCTTTGTTAACCAGGCGTTGGCAGGCTTTGCAGAATTAACCGACGAGTGGCATGTGGATACTTTGTATGTTCATAAAGATTACCAGCGCCAGGGAATTGCCAATGCACTTTTTAATGAGTTGATGAAGCTTACGTATAGCCATAACCAACAACTCGTTACTACAGAAGCCAGCATTACGGCTAAACCTTTTTTTGAAAGTCATGGTTTTACAGTAACCCGAACTAAGACCAAATTATATAACGGAAAGGAGTTTGTTAATTACGAAATGCAAAAACAACTAAGCTGATGTTACCCCTTTATTTGTACCCTGATAAAACAAAATGGCTGGGGTTGTTACAGCGACCATCACTCGATAATACTTCGCTGGAAGCCAGCGTATCAAACATTTTAAAGGAGGTCAAATCCTCCGGCGACGTAGCCGTTAAAAAGTTTGCTTCTATGTTTGACAAGGTAACTATTACCAACCTTGCCGTTACAGAACAGGAAATAGAGGAGGGTATTAAAGATGTAAGTGAAGCATTGAAAATTGCCATAGGCCAGGCGAAGATTAATATTGAAAAATTTCACAAGCCACAGTTAAAAAAAGAAGAACCTATTGAAACGATGCCTGGTGTTTTGTGCTGGAGAAAAAGCGTAGCAATAGAGAAAGTAGGCTTATACATACCCGGTGGTTCAGCGCCTTTGTTTTCAACCATTTTGATGTTAGGAATTCCCGCAACTATTGCCGGGTGTCCGGAGATAATTTTATGTTCTCCACCCAACCGCGAAGGCAAGTTGCACCCCGCTGTTTTATATGCTGCCAACCTAATAGGCATTAAAAAAATTTACAAGGCAGGCGGGGCCCAGGCAATAGGTGCAATGGCTTACGGCACCCAATCTATTCCACAGGTTTATAAAATATTTGGCCCCGGCAATCAGTATGTTACCTGCGCCAAACAATTGGTTCAAAAAGATGGTTTGGCTATTGATATGCCTGCCGGGCCAAGTGAAGTTGCTGTATTGGCCGACGAAACCGCTAACCCTGCTTTTATTGCGGCAGACCTGTTAAGCCAGGCAGAACATGGTGCCGATAGTCAGGTGATTTTAATAACCACTTCAGAGAATATTGCGCACCAGGTACAGGTAGAAGTTGCAGCCCAGCTTCAAACTTTGTCGCGAAAGGAAGTAGCAACAAAGGCTCTTGAAAATAGTAAGATCATAGTGATAAGATATATGCAGGAGGCAATAGAGTTGGTTAATGCCTATGCCGCCGAACACCTGATTATATCGTGTGAAAATGATGAGGAAATTGGAGAGCAGATCATTAGTGCCGGATCAATATTCCTGGGCAATTATTCACCTGAAAGTGTGGGTGATTATGCCAGTGGAACTAATCATACTTTACCCACAAATGGTTATGCAAGAGCCTACAGTGGCGTAAGTGTAGACAGTTTCGTTAAAAAGATTACGGTTCAAAAACTTACAAAGCATGGACTTGAAGCAATCGGCGACACCGTTGAAACTATGGCCACTGCTGAAGGGTTAGATGCACATGCTATGGCGGTAAGGGTGAGGAGGGGAGGTTCAGTCAATAGTCATTAGTCAGTAGTCATAAGGGAGTTAATAATGAATAATGAATAATGAATAGTGTAAATGTATAATGAATGGTTATTCGCTGGGTAACCAATCTCGGCCTGCTTATCTTTATTTTATACAATATTTAGATTGAAGTACCAGGCCGAAATGGGATAGAAAATAAAAGATACTTCAGCAATTAGTGCAGGTACATCAAATTCACCAAAAGACCCTGTAATTGTTGCAAGGTGTTTTAAAATAAGCTTTCGATCCACATGCAACTGAATATGAGATGGAAGAAAGAGGTCTTGAATATAGTAGAGAAAGATTGATTATTTAAATATTGAAAATGTTTGATGAGCTAAATAAATATAAAATAAACGATCATTTTTTTCTTAGGCAAACAGATACATTATTACAAGCGTGTAATGCACCTGATAGCAGTAAGGGTATTTTTATTAGTGGGGTATATATCGTGTACGCTTTAGCCAAAGGGAAAATTAACATGGTATACATCGGCAGGTCTGGCGAAAAAGGACAGGATGGAGAAATCAATAATAGAAAAGCAGGTTGCGGAGGATTAAGAGACAGTATTATAAGTGGCAAAGACTCAGATAAAGTTGCCAGACGAAAATCATGGTTAGCTTTAATGAAAGCTGAAGATATAGAAGCTTTAGATGTTTATTGGTATGTTACTTATGATGGGATTAATAAGGATTTTCCTGAAGATGTTGAAAGAGTGCTGCTTCAGCATTATATAAATATTTATGGAGAACTACCGAGATGGAATAGAAGGTAAAAGTGTATTTGTAAGAAGCCCGGTTACAACATTGTTTGCCATACATCCGGCATGTGCTGCACTATGACATTGTAGGTACATTTGCAACATCTGAATACTATCAAATGAATGACAACAAAGAGAAAATGAAGGAATTGTTTGACCGCATTCCCAGGAGGCATAGTGCTGATAATGTAAAAGAAATGTACAGCATTTTAGATACTTATGAAGACCTCCTAAAAAGCATGGAGGCCGATGATGGCTATGAAAAACAGGTAGCCCATTTTTTTGAGGCACTCGACCCCATCAGGGCAACCATCAAAAAGTCGAATGATAATAAGGCTTCTAAAAAAACAAAAGATGTGCTGTTTGATGAGGCTTCGGGGGCACTGAAAGACACCATAGAAGCGTTGATGCAACTGTAAAATAACTTGTTCATATGACCAACGGTGGCAATGCCAGAGGATATTCCTGAATGACTATCGGAATAGATAAGATATGCAGCGTTTGTTCAAAATGCCGAAAAATTAATGCTTCTTCCCGCATCCGTCAACGGTTAAGCAACAACTTTTCTATCATCCGTCAACTATCATCTGTCAACTCTTCTACCATCAACCACCATTTCTCTTCGGGCCTTTTAGTTTCCTTAGTGTCTTTGTAATTCAAAACGCTTAACGCTTAACGCCGAAAAATTAATGCTTCTTTCGCATCTGTCAACTAACAACTTTTCTTTCATCCGTCAACTATCATCTGTCAACTCTTGTACTACTAACCAACAACTTTTCTGCTACCTGATAGCTGCTGGGCAAATGGTGCTGCTGATTTTTGGTTTACACGGGTTATTGCCAACGCTGTTGTAGGTATTTCGGTCCCATACAAAACCAAGTTCTGAGCTGCCTGCCGTATATGAATACGCTTTGTTGCCTATCTCCGCATCGTGAGCCACGCCAATACGCAGCTTATCTTTTTCGCTGCGGCCGCCAAGTATATTCATGGTAAGCGACACGCTAAACGTGTTGATGTTTTTAAAATTACTGCTACCCCTATACCATAATCCAAGGCTGATCTCGTATTCGTTTTGGGTTACTTCCATGCCCGCCTGCATACTCGTATTGTTCGCCTGTCTGTAGTAAATACCACCAATGCTATACGACCATGTATTGTCAAGGTTGGTATGGGTGAACAGCAGGTTACCCGTCCATAAACGTGGTAACTGGCTGCGGACAGAATCGCTGCTGAACGTAAGCGATTCGTCGGGCATGTTCAGGTGGTGATTACTTAGGCCCATCAGCAAGCGGTTATTGTCGTTAAGGTTATAGTTAAAAAACATGCCGGCAGCAAAGTCGGGAAACATTCTACCGTTACGTACCGACGACGCTACTGAGGAAGGCATACCGGGTATATAACCATCGGTATTTAGCTGGTCGGCAAAGGTGAGTTTATTATAATTAATCCTGGTTTGCGACACCCCAAATTGCAAGCCGCCTGTCCAAAACCATTTGGGCGAACTACCGTTTTCGGCAGCACTAAGCGTACCGCTACAAATGTGGTATGCATAGGTTCCATACACGCCGCTCTTGTTCAGGTAACCTTCCGATGAGTGGGTGCCAATAAGGCCAATGCCGCCACTAATTGCAGGTATATACTTGTCTATTGAGGCCGCCATGTAGTTCATACTACTTGGTATGGTCCACCATTGCCGCCGGTAAATACCACTTACCCTAAGGTCGTAATCGCCGGTGCCTGTTGCCGCTGGGTTAAGGTAAATGGGCGACAGAAATGCCTGTGTAAAAACCGGATCCTGCGCTTGTAGTTTATTTATTAGTCCAGGTATAAATACAAAGAAGATGATGAGCCAAACAAGAAAGCTATGTGCTACATTCTTGCGTCGCACTCTTGTACAGTGAGTACTTGTTGCAGCTTTAGCCTGCTCTCTTAAACTTCTTTGTTCATCAAGGTTTACAAGGGTTGTGTCGTACGATGATGCACTACAGTAATCACTACGTCTTTGAACCTTTAACCTATTATCAATCACTTTATCCTGCTCTCTTACAACAAGCGGTTCTGTAACGTTGCCCAATGGTTTGCCGTACAAGGGAGCGTCGCAAGAAAAGCCTAATCGATGTACTAAATGCCGGGTACCAAAAAGCCTTTTTACCAGCGATTGTATATGGTTATTTGTTTGTTGCATATACTTATTTTATAACGGTTATAAAACCCGATTTAACCCGCTTGCTGCTGTTGGGATACAGCATGCCGCGCCATTCAGTATTGTTGATGTAACGAGCTTCAATCTCCCACCTGTACACATCCTGCTGCAATTGTTTAGCACTGGTCAGTGCATCTGCTTTTGCAGTCCATGGTTCTTTAGGCGAGCCATCGGCATTTAGTGCCGTGGTTTCAAAAAGCAGTTGACCCCATGTAGTGTAAATGCGCAAACGATAGTAACTGAGGCCCTTGCCCAATGGTAAAAATTGTTTTACGGCATTGTTACTGCAGCCGGGGCAAATGGCATCGGGCACCTGCAGGTAACCCGGTATGTATTGCACCTGCACCTGTACGGAGTCGTTGTTGGTACAGCCGTTGGTTGCATCGGTAACATGCAACTGAACTTTGTAAATGCCGGTGTCGCCATAGGTGTATTCTATCTTTTGTGTACTGCGTGTTTGTTGCGATCGATCCCCCATCGACCACAGGTAATACTTGGGCGGCACGGCGGCAGATGTGTCTTCGAACGTAAACGTGTAGTCGGGTTGCTGTTGAATTAGGAGCGGCAACACTTTTATACCTGCACCCGGCAATGGCAGTACCGTAAGCTGCGAGGGCAGGGTGGTGTCGCCACAGAAGCCGGCGTTCTGTCCAAGCAATTTTACATTGTACAATGTTGCGTTTGGTTCACCGGAAGGTGTGATAAAACGAAAAGCAAACGGGTTGGTATTTCCCCTTAATGCACCATTGATATACCAGCGATAAATGATGGCCTCGCCACCGGTGTTGGTAGTGGTAGCCGTGTAATTAACCACCGTATCGTGACTACACGTTTTCACTTGCAGGGGCTCGATAGTGGTAATCGGCACCGGGTAAACTTTAAAGCGATAGACGGCAGTGTCGGCACAACCTGCCGTGTTATTTACAATCAATTTTACTGAGTCGTTGGTTGCAAAATTGTAAGTATGTGCAACAGAAGGCCCGGTGCCTGTGGTAAGCGCAGGAGTTACGCCATGGTCGTATATCAACCATCGGATACTGGTGGCACCGCTTGCATTTGCTGCGGTCAGTTGCAGGTTGTAAGGCACACAGGCATTGCCTGGTGCTACCTGTATTTGAGCCCGTATTTTTTGAAGTGCAGTAACGGCTTGACGGCTTGTATCGGTACAAACAGCAGCACCAACGGTGTTGGTAGCTACGAGCCTGATGGTGTACTGTGCCGGTATCAGATAACTATGTGTTCCACTGATGAAAGTAGTGGTGTCTCCATCGTCCCAAATCCATTTGTATCCATTTGCATTTTGCGATGTGTTTACGACCGTCAATGGGTTGCCTGTACAGAGTTCAGTTGAACTGGCTGTAAAGCCTGCAACAGGGGGATTAGAAGCCCTAATAGTGATGGTGTCGGTAGAGGCAGCGCAGCCTGTTGTTACATCGTTGGTGATTGACCAAACCAATTTGTAAACGCCTGCTTTGCTAAACGTGAAAACAGGGTTGGTGGTGTTTGCATCGCTAAGCAGTGCCGAGGCCGGAAGTGGTTGTGACAGAATAGTCCAGCGGCCCTTCTCGAAGCTGCGGTAAGTGTTGGCCGAAAGCGTAATGTTCCGGGTGTTGGTGAAGTTGCAAATGTCAATATCTGAACCGACGCTGGCAGTGGTTATAGCAGGGCGGTTCGTGATGGTTATATCATCAGCCGAACTACCGCAACCGGTTGCACCGGTAATGGTCCAGCGGAAGCTGTAGACCTGGTTTGGTAGCAGGCCGGTGACTGCTGTTACCGCATTTGCAGCGGCCGTAATGGTTGCTGTTGGTCCGGCAATTTGCGACCATGCGCCACGGCCTATGGTCGGGTTATTTGCTTTAAGATTTACACTCACCTGGTTGCA
>JANPPB010000681.1:0-2721 GCA_031428295.1 Segetibacter sp.
GCTAAGTCAATTGAAATGGGTAGAGGTGTTATTGATTTTGTAGCTTTTGCAAAGGCTTTGAAAAAGGTAAATTATACCGGCATTTGCAGTATTGAACATGAGAAGGACATGAGTGACCCAATGGCGGGCATGGCAGAATCGGTTGGATATTTTAGGGGTATTATGAAGAACAATGCCTAGTGTGTGGTCCTGTACTATATTTTGAACTACAATGAACTTTTGCTTGTTATTTGAGGCTGTCTAAATTTGTAAACATTGAATCACAACGGCACGGAGGCACGGAGAAACACAGCGTAACTCCGGGATACTTTGTGTCGATGTGTCACTGTGGTTAAATTTTCTCCTGTCATAATCAGGTTATTTAAATTTTAGACAGCTTCTAAGGTTGCAATAAAAAGGTTTAACGGTTAAAACGATTGATAAATTCAATCACACTATATCCACCCGTAAACCAGTTAAACAACCCTAGTTAAACATTGAAAAGATTGCTTAAATGAAAAAGGTTTTTACTTGCTTTACAATTCTCTCTGCATTAGTTGTGCTCGTTCTATTTAACCAGTCGTGCCAAAACAACAGCAAAGCCAAAGCTTCTCCTTACGATTCGCTCATCCTAAAAAAAGACCTGGTCTCGCCTGAACTCACGCCTGAGGAGAGCATGAAAAAGATGCACCTGGAAGATGGTTTCACCGTACAACTGGTAGCTTCGGAACCTTTGGTTATTGCCCCTGTGGTGCTAACTTTTGATGACAAGGGCAGAATATGGGTGGTGGAAATGCAGGATTACATGCCTGATACACTGGGCACCGGCGAAAACGAGCCTATTGGCAAAGTGGTGATACTAAGTGATAAGAATGGTGACGGTGTGATGGATGACCGGAAAGTGTTTTTGGATTCACTGGTTTTGCCCCGTGCCATCAGCTTTGTAGAAAACGGCATACTTGTAGCTGAGCCTCCTTATCTAAACTATTACACCATTGAAAATGATAAACCGGTTAATAAAGTTTTGGTGGATTCTACCTATGCCGATGGCGGAAATGTGGAGCATCAGCCTAATGGTTTATTAAGGGCCATGGACAACTGGATTTACAGTGCCAAGTCTGCAAAGCGCTATCGCAAAAAGGGAAACAAATGGTTGATAGAACGCACCCATTTTCGAGGTCAGTGGGGCATTAGCCAGGACGATGAAGGCCGGCTGTTTTACAACACCAATTCGGAGAACTTATTAGGCGATTATTTTTTACCGGGTCTTGGGGCGTACAACGAGCACCAGCGCAATGTGGAAGGCTTTAATAAAAAGATCGTAAATAATAACAGAGTCTACCCCGCTCACCTTACACCCGGCGTTAACAGGGGTTACATGGAAGGTGTTTTAGATGATAGCCTTCGGCTGAAAAATTTTACGGCTGCCTGCGGACCCGTTATCTACAATGGCCAGGCTTTTGGGAAAGAATATTATGGCAACGCCTTTGTTGCTGAGCCTTCGGCCAATCTAATTAAACGCAACATTATTCGCGAAGCAGGCTTTAAAGTAACCGGCGAAGAAGCTTATGATAACAAAGAATTTTTAGCAAGTGAGGACGAACGTTTCAGACCGGTTAATTTGCATGTAGGTTTGGATGGAGCCTTGTATGTAGTAGATTTTTACCGGGGTATTATTCAACATAAAACCTACCTGACGCCTTACCTTAAAAATGAGATCAGGCAAAGAAACATTACCAGGCCACTTTCGGCAGGAAGGATCTATAAAATTGTTCCAACAAAAAGCACGGAGAAAGCACCCGTAATTACAAACGAGCCCAATGCTTTATTACAACTGTTGCAACATTCCAACGGAGTGGTTCGCAACAAAGCACAACAGATGATCGTTGACCAGAAAATGGTTGAACTTGTACCATCGCTTCGCAGCAATTTGGCTGATAGTGCAAACGCTTTAAAAGTATTTCATTCGTTATGGACCCTGGAAGGACTTAACGCTTTACAACCCGCTGATGTATTGCCATTTCTTAACAGTACCAGGTTTAATTTTAAAAGGCAGGCACTCAGTTTGATCCCTTCTATATTAAACAGCAAAAACGCCAACCAGTTTATACCCATATTAAATACATTGCTTCATACAGATTCGTTGGCCGCTCCTTATGTAGGTTATTTGGTTCATTACATCAAGCCCCTTAACAACAAGGTTGCGCAAAACATGATGCTGGAACTTACTAAAGCTTACCCATCTAATATTTATGTAGCCGATGCAATCATTAGCAATCTCCAGGGTGCCGAAGCCACTTATGCAAAAACGGTTTTGAGTGTTCATCCCGATACCAGCCTGGCCATTAATAAAAGGTTTAAGAAGGTTTTGGGCGATATGGAGAAAGAGAAGAATAACCGCAATAACAAAGAGATTGCGAAGGCATTTCCAATGGGCGCTAAAATATTCGGGTCTGTTTGTCAAACCTGTCATGGAGCCGATGCCAATGGCGTTAGTGGCCTTGCTCCTCCCCTTAACCAAAGCAATTGGGTTACCGGCGATAAAAATAAACTCATCCCTATTGTATTGTATGGTTTGTCAGGCCCAATTAAAGTTGGAGAAAAATTATACAAATCGCCGGAAATCAGTGGCGAAATGCCAGGCATTGGTCAGAATAAAGAATTCTCTGATGAGGACATTGCACAACTGTTGAGTTACATAAGAAATGCATGGAGTAATAAAGCTGAAAAAATATCACCAGC
>JANPPB010000682.1:0-1676 GCA_031428295.1 Segetibacter sp.
TACAATACGCAAAGTGATCAAAACACTAACCAGGCTCATTCTTTAAACTTTATAACTATACCAGCCGGTATTTACAAAATAGGCTATGCAGGTAATGATTTTTGTTTTGATAATGAGTTGGGCCGTCATAAAGTTTACCTGGAGCAATACAGCATAGCTGAAAGCCAGGTGACCAATGGCGAGTTCCTTGAATTTATTGAAGCAGGTGGCTATAAAAATTTTGTCTACTGGCATGCAGAGGGATGGGATTGGGTGAGGAACAATTCTATTCAATCGCCTATGTATTGGCACTTGCTTGATGGTAAATGGTGGTGCTATACTTTACAGGGGTTGGTTAAATTAGATGTACATGCTACCCTCAATCATATCAGCTTTTATGAGGCATCAGCTTATGCAGCCTGGAAAGGAATGCGCCTGCCTACCGAGTTTGAATGGGAGGTAGCAGCCCCACAATTTAAATGGGGAAGTTGCTGGGAATGGACAGAAAGTGCTTACCTGCCTTACCCGGGTTTTACCAAGGCACCAGGTGCTATAGGTGAGTATAATGGCAAGTTTATGGTTAACCAAAAAGTGCTACGGGGTGCCTCTGCAGCCACGCCTGCCGGGCATAGTCGCCTTACGTACCGAAACTTTTTTCATCCACATCTTCGCTGGCAGTACACCGGTATTCGTTTAGCTCAATAACTAATTATGAAGCAGTTTTTACAGGATGTAATCAAGGGACTTTCAGCTCACAAAAAATACCTGGAGTCGAAATATTTCTATGATGCTACCGGCGATGAATTGTTCAGGCAGATTATGGCCTGCGATGATTATTACCTTAACAATTGCGAGATGGAAATTTTTACTACGCAAACTGCAGAACTGGCGGCATGTTTTACCAACAGTTTACAGGAATTTGATATAGTTGAATTGGGTGCCGGTGATGCCACAAAATCGGTGCATCTTTTAAAGCAACTGGTTGATCAACAGGTGCATTTTACCTACTACCCCGTTGATATATCTACAGACGTAATATCGTTACTGCACCGTGAGTTGCCCAGGCAGTTACCCGACCTGAAAATGCAGGGATTGAATGGTGAATATTTCAACATGCTGAATAAGGCCAAGACCCTGTCTGACAGGAATAAGATAGTGTTGTTCTTAGGTTCAAACATTGGAAACATTCCATTGCAGGATGCAACCATTTTTTGCAGGCAATTGCGTGATAGTTTGGTGCCGGGAGATCTGTTGTTAATCGGGTTCGACTTGCAAAAGGATCCTCTAACCATACTCAATGCCTACAATGATCGGGAGGGTTTTACCCGTCAATTTAACATCAACCTGCTGAAGAGAATCAATAATGAATTAAGCGGCAATTTTGATGTCAGCCAGTTTCTTCATTACCCAACGTACGATCCGGGTACCGGAGCCTGTAGAAGCTATTTGCTAAGCCTGAAAGACCAACAGGTGGAAGTGGCAAACCATAGCTTTAATTTTTATAAATATGAGCCCATCTTCATGGAGGTCTCTCAAAAATATACCATTAGCCAAATAAAGAACCTCGCTGTCTCCAGCGGTTTTAAGACCATCAATCATTTTTTTGATTCAAAAAACTGGTTTGTTGATGCCGTATGGGAGTGTGTGTAGATTAAACAAAAAAGAGTGATTACCACCACACTTTACTTATGCATAGC
>JANPPB010000683.1:0-3981 GCA_031428295.1 Segetibacter sp.
CTTAAACCATTGGGCGAACGAAAACCTGTAGCATAAGGTTCCATCTTTCCATCTTCGAAAATTTGCAATGCCCAGCCTCTCCAGGGCACAAGGCTTTTAGGGTGCCACCAAACCGGGGGGAAACCAAGATTTAGCGATACAAAAAAAGATCCGTCAGGTGCCAGTTTTGGGCCAAAGCTATACTCGTGGTAATTACCCGACAAAGGCCATGCATAAACTGTTTCATAAACGTCGGCCTCACCATCCATATTGGTATCTACCAACTTTGTAAGTTCTCCCCGCTGTACGCAATACAAAGCACCATTTTTATATGCAACACCCAACACTTCGTGCATACCTGATGTAAACTTTTTAAAGTAGGGACGAGGACTTGTGGGATTCTCCACAATAAACACATCGCCCCGCCGGGTGGTTACCGCCAGGCTGCCATTGGGCAGTGTACATAAACCACCTACTTCCAGAATAATTCCTTCAGGTGCCGATACTTTCATTATTTTAAAATAATCATCCTCCCTGGCAGGCTCTGCCTGGGCTGCTACAAATTGAACGCAGCCAATGGCGCATACCACAGCCATTAATAACTTAGCTGTTGTTGCAGTAAAAAAAATACTTCTTATCTGTTTCATAAAAAATAATCGGCGGTTTAAAAAAGAAGTGAATATTTGAGGGTGTTTTGAATAGGGATAATAAGTTCCTTGCCGTTATCTGCATCGCGAATAACAGGAGTGGCCCCATTGGCATTATCGAGGCGGATGTAATATGATTTATCGTTTATCAAATACATGCCTTCGGAAACCATTTCGATGGTACTGCCCGCAGCCAGCCTTAAATATAAATTTGCCGCAGGGTTTTGAATCGTTATCTCACGTTCCAAACCCTGGCTATTTTCCAAAACTCTGGTGGCATCCTGAATGGTGGCACCATATATTGTGTACTTGAAAATTGGCCTTTTTAATTCATCAAGAACATAGCCTTTTGGTTTGAAACCGGATGATGTGGTATCAACATGCCAGGCTTCTGCGGCTGAAGACAACTGTTCAATTTGTGGTCTTGGTTTTCCGAATTTAATAACAGTACCCACTGGCCTCGACGAGCCATCGCCCCTCTCGTGCCACATGGGTGTGGCATCTAAAAAGTTGCCCCGCCAAACCTGAACGATCATGCCATTATCCATATCGTAGGTATAATTAACTTTTAAGGGACTTCCCACGTTTACAGCATGCACTACCCTGATCGTATCTATATCCATAAAGCTTCTTAAAACTGTATTTACAGGTGCGTTTACCAAAATAGGGTCTACTGGTTCGTCGCCCGGAACGTTGTTATCGCTAATGATGTATTCGCGAATGCCAGGGCCCGAAACTGAAAGCCCTAAGCCCGCTTTTGCCCAATCAAGTGTTTTGGAATATACCAGTGTCAAAGGAAATGTTCCTGGTTGCAACTGCACTTTTCCTTTACCCCTAAAACCACCCTTTTCCAACAGGGTTTTATTGTCAATTTTTAAAAATCCTTTTCCACCCGGTGTCTTTAAATCAAATACATATTCACCCGGCTCCTCCACTTCAAGCATGCCGGTGTAACGCAAAAGAAAATTATTATTCAGGTTGCTAACACCTGAACTTAACATTACAGACGACCCCTTTGCTTCGGGAGGTAATTTCGTATAATCAGGTTCTTGTTCGTAAGCACCTTTGTATACAGCATAAGTTAAACCGGTAAGTTTAGGCCGGGGCTTATCGTATTGCCAAACAACAATATTCCTAAAAGCTACCGCCCCATGATCGCCCTGTATACGAAGGGCATCCTGCGCAACTTCAACATTGTTAACTGCTCCACGGGTTTCTGCCGTAAGCTCCAGATTATCGTGCACCACAACACCGTTTAATACAAGAGACAGGATTTTAGCATTTTCAATTTTTTTGCCCAATGCATCAAAACGGGGGGCCTGAAAAGATATTTTTAAATGCTGCCACAGACCGGGAGCCCTGCTGGTATTTTGACGCGGCGGATGGCCATCATAACCTTTTGCTCCTACGGGCCGGGCTTCGTCCCACCGCTCATAAATTGAGCCGTTATCCGATGATTTTGGGTTGACTACTCCCCAGCTATCCGACAACTGAATTTCGTACCGGCCCTGCAGGTAAATACCGGAATTAGACCCCTTCGCCATCATATAATCCAATTCAAGGTCTGCATCGCCATGTTTAAAGTTGAAGAACAAATCTTTACCCGGCTGGCCGCCCTCGGGTTGGTTAACCAACACACCGGTACCGGTAGTAAACACCAGTTTATTGTTCTCTTTTAAATCAGCCTTTACATCGCCGGCAATACGCCACGAGGCCGACGGATTAACAAAAGCTGAAAGGTTGCTTAAATCAATTTTAATTTGAGCATTTGCCCATTGCGAGGTAGCCAGCGTTGCCAGTAAACCCATTATACGCAGGTACTTTTTTTTAGATGAGTAGGGTTTCATAACAAGCAGAATCATTATTAATATTTATAGTTTGAAGAAAGTTTTGCTGGTAATTTTTACGACACTTTATTTTAGAATTTCAAGATCTTTTTAAAGGCTTTACTTACAAAAGATTTAAAGACGCAGTTCCAACATTTGAAAGGTACGTTCACTATTGGAGCATACATGCATTGAATAACTATTTCCTTACTCTTAGTTTTTTGACCTGATAATATTTTATCATTTGTGCATACAATTCTGCATTACAACCGGCTTATTTCAATAGTACGGTAAAAAATTTCAGCGCCTTCTGATTGAATTAATATTTTTCCCTCAGTAATATTTGGAAGCGAGGCACTGTTAACCACGAGGCCATTTACCCAATACGTTATATTTCCTTTATCTGCAACAACCTCTACCCTATTCCATTCTCCGTTGGGTTTTTCGCCATCAGCTTTTTTCTGTACTCTTAAATAATCTTTTGGTACCGTACGTTCTCCGTCAACTATAACTGTGGCTCCACCAATTAGCCAGATATCTCCTACATCGCCTTCCTGTATCTGGCACTCAACAGACATTGGCCATACCTTATCCTTTTCTTCAACAGGAAAGTAAAAACATATTCCATTATCTCTTTTTATAGTGTCTGCATCTCTTGGAGGATATTTCTTTGTACCCCATTTAAACTCAGCCACCAGATGAAAATCTTTGTACAATTTTTCGGTGCTGATGTATCCAAACTCTTTACCCGAAATGTGCAGCAGGCCATCTTCAATAGCAAACACTTTTTCGGGATCGTTATTTTTTCCTTTTGAAGCAAGGAAGCTGTACCACCCATTTAAATCTTTGCCGTTAAATAAAGGGGTCATTTTACTTTTTGGCGGGGCTAACTGGCTGCCAGATGATACCTGCGCCTGTGTGTACACACTGGCAATTAATAAAATAATGGTGCATATTTTTTTCATACAAAAAATTTAAAATAGATAAACATGGCATTTCTTTAATGCAATTCCATAAAGGTGGGTAGGTTATTGTTCAATGCAAACATGACCACCTTCTTTTTTCCTGCATTAATTATTTTTATATCGCGTACAGCGCCTCTAATATTTATCCCGCTTTTCTGTGCCTTCACTGCCTTAAAATTACCTTTTCCATCTCCCTTTAAAAACAGGCCGTAGCTTGCATCGTATATACCCACCTCGGGTTTCGACTGGTAGAAGTTACCCCCCATCAACAAATCTGTTTTTCCATCTTTATCATAGTCGCCGGCAGCTATACCATACATGGGTGAGAACTGTGCTTCGGCTGGCAGCGCAATGGTAGTAAAGCCGCCTTTGGTATTATTGAGAAATACGCTGCTTTGCATGTAGCCGGCTTCCAGCTTTAACGCCTTCTTCAACTGCTCTTTGGTAAATATATCTTCCACCGTTTGTTCTTTATAGCTATCGTATTTCAGGTACTTCTTTTTAAGGGAGGGCAGAATGCTTACCAGGTCGTGCCGCAGCACCAGCGGGTAGGCTTTGTTTTGG
>JANPPB010000684.1:0-1851 GCA_031428295.1 Segetibacter sp.
GCTCCTTGCCTGATCCAGCAACCGATCATATTCCTTTCGTCCTGCGTAATGCTGGTTTTGTTGTTTTGAGGCATTGTTTTAGTGATAACCACCCGCTCCATTATTTTGTCTTTAAGCCGCACAATGTCCTGTGGTGTATCGTACTTTACCCCGTTGGGAGCTACTTTAAAAACATCATCCGTCGGCATCGAGGAATGGCAACTGGTACATCTTTTTTGGATGATCGTGTTGACCTGGCTAAATGAAATCTCTTGCGAACAATTGGTGTCAGGGGCAACCGGTGCCGACAAATAAGCCGCAGCAAAAAGTATCATAACCGAGACAGGAAGCACCCAAATATTCAACCGGCCCTTTTCGCGAAGATTAAGCCAGTGTTTAACTCCCGCAGTACCGAGGGTAATAATGGCCAGGATGATCCAGGATTGTTTGTTGCCAAATGTGCTGGGAAAGTGATTGCTCACCATAACAAACAAAACCGGTAAGGTCAGGTAGTTATTATGCAACGACCGCAGTCCGGCAAATTTACCCAGAGCGGGATCGAGGTAAGAGCCCGCTTTTGCTGCCCGAACCATTGCTTTTTGGGCAGGTATAATAACAAAAAATACATTGCCCACCATTAAAGTTCCCAGCAAAGCACCAAAATGAATAAAAGCTCCACGGCCACTGAAAACCTGTGTGTAGAACCAGGCAAAAGCGGTGACCATCAATAACCCGGTCAACCCAAATAAAGGCCCCTTGTTAACCAGGGGAGTCTTGCATAACAGATGATACAAAAGCCAGCCCACCACCAGCGACGCAACGCCAATACTGATTGCCTGTAAAGAAGTGATGGTTAAAACATTGGGATCTATCAGGAAAGAACCCGCATTAAAATAATAGACCACAAACAACAGGCTCATACCGGTTAACCAGGTAAAGTATGCTTCGTATTTAAACCAATGCAGGGTATTAGGAAGGGTTTTGGGAGCTATATTGTATTTTTCGAGGTAATAGAATCCTCCGCCATGGATGGCCCATAAATTACCGGCCATTCCATCCCGTACATTATCGGTACGGTTGAGTGCATTTTCTAAAAAAACAAAATAGAATGATGCCCCAATCCAGGCAATACCAAAAGTTACGTGCATCAAGCGAATGATAATGTTCAGCCATTCCATTAAATGACCTTCCCAAACGGTGCCCCTTACCAGGTACCACGTAAACACCAGTAACAATATTGTTGCTAATACAATCGCTGCATAAATAAAGCCCTGAAAAAGATCCATCTTTTCATCCTGTGCAGGTGATCCATTTACTTCCTTCGCTCCTGGTGTATTGGTAGCCGGTACTGAAGTAAGATTGCGAAGGCGGTATGTTAAGCCGATGAGCATAAAAACTATCAGCAATAAAACACTATATAAAACATAATTCAACATACTGTATTACTCGTGCTGATTTTTAGACTACTTGCCTGTAATAGATATAAAATAAAGTTAGCAATGTAGGTTTAAACAGGTGACAAACCTTTGATGTTTAATACTTCCTGCTTATAGTGGCCGGAAGTTTTCAGCTTATATTTTCAATGCACTCTCCAAAAATCACTTTTATCCTGCTAATCTCTAATGTATAACCTTCTATTACAAAAACTCATTGTTAGCCATTTCTGCTTGCTATAACTCTTGCCTAACTTGTTTAAATTTTTGTTTTTTACTTTTAAGCGATATTTTAATTAAACGCATCAACTGCTTTGTCTAAAACAATCATCAAAAGCAACAGGATCATTACTCCTTCCGGCATACGGCCCGGTTACATTATTATCAACGATGGTGTTATTGAAGATGTTGTGGAGCAACTTAGTAGTGTTTCAGAGGT
>JANPPB010000685.1:0-2649 GCA_031428295.1 Segetibacter sp.
TGGTTTGTATTGATTTTATTCAAAATATTGTCTTCGTTTGTGCTGCTGGTCATAAAAAAAGTGGAGAACAAACAAAGCAAAGCAATAGCGGATGAAAAAATCCAGGTTCCTTTTTCAAGAACATCGTTGGTTTGTTTTACACCCATAAATTGGTTACCAATTCCTGCAATGTTACCAGCCAATCCACCACCTTTTGGATTTTGAACAAGGATGATAAAACCCAAAACAAATGCACAGATAACAATCAGAATAAAGAAAAGCGTTGTCATTTAATACCTTTTAAAATTTTAATTTTGTCCGCAAAGTAAGCGCTTTTGTCTGGATACAAAAAACTTAATTTGATGTAAATCTGGATAGCCTTTTCCTTCTTTCCCTGCTTTTCCAGAACCGCAGCCATGGCTTCAGTAATTATTTCACGCTGGGTGTTGGAGAAATCTGCAATGCGGATAACAGTCGCTTCTGTATCGTCTTCCTCATCGAGAGCCAGAGCATCTTCAGGTCCCAGCTTTTTCATATGCCTTAACCAATGGGTAAACTTTTTTAGCTTTTTGCCCAGTTGGTCAGTTGGCTCACTTTCTAAAACCAGTTTAATGCCTTGCGACGCAAAATAATCAACTGTGTAATAAGGATCAATCGGTATGAGCGATTGTGCTGCAGCTTTGTCCGTTGTTAAAGGGGTATCTAAAATTGATTTAATGTTTTGTAGCATCTGGTCGTTGCTGTACGCTTCGGGAGATGCTTCGGGCAGTTCAAATTCTGTTTCTTCTTCTGTTGCATTTTCTTTCCACGCTTTTAATTGATTTTCTGAAAAGGGTAGTCCAGTTGTTTGGATAGCCTCAATTGGTGAAAGTTCTTTAGGCTGTTCTTCTATTTCCGTTTTAACCTCTTCAGCTTTAAGCTTATTTGTTTCCTTATTATGCAGTTCTTGTTCTATCTCACGTTCCTCTTCTTCCTCTATTAATACGTCTTCGGTGGCAACTGGTAATACAAACAACGGTTCACCAGTGGGTTCAGCACCTGTTGTGGCTAAAGCTGCGTGGGCAAGCTTACTGGCTTCATCTAATTCCTGTTGGGTAAATTCTGTGGTTATTGGCACTTCAATTTCGGGTGCCTCTTTTCCGGGCAGAACAAATAATGAATTACTGTCCGATTCTATATTCACTACAGCAAGCGTTTCATGTGCCAGTTTACCTGCAACCTCCAACTCTTCATGGGTAAACTCAGTTGTGATGGGGACTAGTGCAGTTTCGGGGCCAACCTCTTCACTTGGGGTAAGTACTTCCGGTGCATGGCTTATGTTTTCTGTACCATCATCAGGCTTTTGAGTTTCATTGACAATCACCTCGTCATCCTCTTCAACATTTGCATGTAAAACTTCATCATCGTTGGTTTCCGCAATTTCCTCTTTTTCAAACCGTGGATCTTCGTCCCAGTCTTCCTCTTGAATATGCAGGGTAGTTACTGGTTCAACCTCATCTTCTTGCAAAACAGGCAGCGTAGTGGTTTGAGTTAGCAATGCTTCGGGGCCAACATTATCGTCTCCATCGGTTAACAATACCCTATCACGGTCTTGTAGCGGAACAACAGAGTGAGTGGTTTCCGGAGCTTTGGAACCTTTATCATCTTCAATCTTGCTGACTTCAGTTTTGTTCTCACTTGCCACCCCAGGCTCATGTAGCAGTACACTTTTTTTAGAAACCAGTTGCTCCATTTCGTCTGTTAGCTGGTAATGTAACCACCAGGGATTGTGGGAGTACAAAGCAGCTAATTGTGCCTGCTTTTGAGAACGTTCATCACCCTTAAATTGTAATTTATTTGCAAGAAGTATATGTGATATAGAGAAGTAGGGATGCTCATCAGTTATCTTTTCCAACTCTCCTAAACTTACCTGTTGTAAGTCATTATTACCTGCCAGGTTTATTAATATCCTTTCAAGAGATTGGTTCATGGGGTGAAAATACAACTAGCTTACCAATTGGAAAAAATGCGGTTGAAGATTTCGTCTGTTATGTTTCTGATAATGTCTTCGGTTAAAGCGCCTTCGGCCTGGGGCAGCGAAAGATTGGCAGAAAAATCAAAGTTTCTCGATATATCAAATTCCTCAGTTTTTGCTGTAAGGGTATTAAGAAATGTAATGTGTACACCAACTGTTAACCGGTTTGTAGCTGCCTGTTGATTGGAAATGCCGGCAGTTGAAACACTGTAGTCCGAAACATAGCCCCTGATCTGGTAATGAGCATCGTCGTTATTGGTACGCGTAAGACGGGTTTGACCAACAATTTTTTGTTGAAGCTTATCGGTAAGTTTTGGGCTTAATTGTGGGTTAATGTAACGGGCCTTGTTTTCTATGAAACCAATTTTAATGGTCTTTACTTCTGGTGGAATACTTGCACTGTTAAACCGGTAAATCTTACACGATACAAGAGTAGCTACACAAAAAAAAATTGTACAAATCGTTCTGAAAATTTTACTGGTCATAACCGGTTGCATCGTTTGTAATTTGATTTTTATGAAAGGAAATGAGTTTTGATTGTATTAATCGTCGATGTCGTATTCTTTCAACTTGCGGTACAGCGTTCTTTCACTAATACCCAAATCGGAGGAAGCATCTTTTCGTTTTCCTTTATGTTTTTTAAGTGCTTTAATGAT
>JANPPB010000686.1:0-3566 GCA_031428295.1 Segetibacter sp.
TGTTCTATAATCGCCGTGTGGACAGACCCAACGAAGTGGATATAAGAATTTTTCCCAAGTACGACGATGCTGAAATAATTAAAGTGGGCAACCCGGGCCTGAGGCCGCAGTTCACCAATTCGTTCGAGTTGGGTTATAAGACCAACATTGGCAAAGGCTATTTTTATTCAGCCTTGTACCATCGTTTTGTTGATGCCACCATTACCCGCATTTCGAGCACGGTACCCGGCAGCAATCTTATTTATGCCATATTCCAGAATGTAAATCGTAGTTATAATAGTGGCGTAGAACTGCTATTCTCAAAGGAAGTTTCCAAATCGTTTACCTATAATCTCAATTTAAATACCTATAGAAACCAGGTAAATGGCTTTACTGTTTTAAACATGTATCCGGTTCGAAATACATTTACCGCCGAAACGGAAAGCATTATCTCAGGAAATTTTAAATTAAATGGCACCGCCCATTTAAAGCACAAAGTTGATGTACAGTTTTCTGCTGTTTATCTGGCTAAAGACATCATTCCGCAGGGCACAATAGGCGCTCGTTTTTCACTGGATGCAGGAGTAAAAAAATCTATCCAAAAAAATAAAGGAGAATTGTTTGCCAATGCAACCGATCTATTGAATACCATGGTTACGCGAAGAAAAATCAGGGGATCAAATTTTAGGTACACCAGTACTGATTATTACGAAACACAGGTAGTACGCCTGGGATATAGTTTAAAATTTTAAATGGTTCAACTACATGCCAGTGTAGTAGCTTTGTTTTCGCAATCCATTAAAAGGGCATGCTCAATAAATACCCTCCGTATGCCTAAACAAAAAATTGTTATCCTCGCTGTTATTTTATTGCTATCCGTGATAAACTACCAGAGAATTTTGGGACATGAAAATGTAAGACCTATACTAGTTGTATCGCTGCTTACTATAGGGGCATTGATTGCTTTACTAATAGTTGAAATCGTAAAGCGAATTAACTACGGAAAAAAAGGATTGTAGGCAACCAACAAACTAAAAAATTATGGCTTTTGAAAGAATAACAGAACAACCTTCACTTTACCGGCATTTGGAAAATATGTCGACCGAAGAAATATTGACGGGCATTAATAAAGAAGATCAAAAGGTTGCCCTTGCAGTGGAACAACAAATTCCAAACATTGTACAACTTGCCAATGCTATTGCCGATCGTATGCTTGCAGGTGGTCGCCTGTTTTATATTGGTGCAGGTACAAGTGGCCGCCTGGCAATTGTTGATGCCAGTGAATGTCCGCCAACGTATGGGGTTGCCTACGGACTTGTCATAGCCCTGATTGCAGGAGGAGACAAAGCAATAACCCAGGCTGTTGAATTTGCTGAAGACAGTACCGAAGAAGGCTGGAAGGATTTGCAAAAGCATTTTGTGAGTTCGAAAGATGTGGTGGTTGGCTTGGCGGCCAGTGGCACAACACCTTATGTGATTGGGGCTTTAGAAAAATGCCGAAAAAATCAAATTGTTACAGGTTGTATTGTTTGCAACCAGGGTTCGCCTGTGGCTGCCGTTTGCGATTACCCGGTTGAAGTAGTGGTAGGGCCTGAGTTTGTTACCGGCAGCACCCGAATGAAGAGTGGTACGGCCCAAAAATTAGTGCTGAACATGCTGTCAACTTCTGTTATGATTAAGTTGGGCCGGGTTGAAGATAACAGCATGGTAAATATGCAATTAAGTAACGAAAAACTCGTTGATCGTGGAGTGAGAATGATAGTCTCACAAATTTCTTCAATTGAATATAGCGAGGCAAAAGAACTATTGCTTAAACATGGCAGCGTAAAAAAAACGCTGGAGGTTTTGCAGGCTAAATAATTAAAAAATTGTCTGCAAATCTTGTTAAATTAGTGTATTAAAAAAATAAGTATATGAAGAATATTTTTTTACACTTAATCACTCTTTCTACCCTTATTTGCAGCAGTGCGGTTTATGCCCAAAGTAATAAGGGTTTTGCTATTACCAGCGATGTAAAAGGAACCTTCGCCTGGAATACAATTCGTGAAATTGACTTAACAAGCGGCGAAACCCTTCGCACCTTCTACGACAAAAAATTGCACAACAATTTTGAGATCGTAAATAATCAAAATGCAAGGTTGACGGTGAATGCCGACAATCGTTCGCAATTACGCCTGATGCCTATGGCAGAGGGTGTTGCTGCAAGCGCTTACGACGAAAAACACAATCGTCTTTATTACACTACCATGCGGGGGACTGAATTGCGTTATTTCGATTTAAACAGTGCAGCAGGTAAAATAGTATACAACCAGGCGCAGCCGCTGTTTGCAGGTAATCGTTTTGATGAAGCGAATGTAATTACCCGTATGGCAATAGGCTCCGATGGCAACGGGTATGCACTTACCAACGACAGTAAGAATCTTATAAAATTTACTACTGATGAAAAGCCTTTATTTACCAATATGGGCGAGTTGATTGATGGAAAGAAAAATGGCGCCCTGAGCATACATAACTTATGCAGTAGCTGGGGTGGCGATATGGTGGGCGATGCTTATGGTAATTTGTACCTGGTGTCTATGCGCAATCATATTTTTAAGATCAATCCACAGACAAGAGTGGCCGATCATGTGGGCTTAATTAAGGGCTTACCTGCTGAGTATACCACCAATGGAATGGCTGTTGATGCCAACGGAGATGTGTTGCTTAGCAGTGCTGCTATTGCAGGCACTTACTATCGCTTAAACATGGGAACCATGGAGGCAGTGCCCATTCAATCAACTAAAAACGAGGCAGTATATAATGCAAGTGATCTTGCTGCAAGTAACCTGCTTTTTGCAAACAAATCAAATCCTGTAAAATTTGCTCCTGAACGTTTAGGTAATAATTTTGTGAGCATTTATCCAAACCCGGTTACCAATAAAGTGTTGACAATTCAGTTTGATAAAGTGCCTGCCGGCAAATACAATTTTGTGTTGATGGATGCATCTGGTAAAGGTGTTTTGGCAAGAACAATTGTCATTAATTACTTTGGCCAGGTAGAAAGAATTTTGCTGCCACGCACCTCTGCCGGTGTTTATATGATTAAGCTTACGGGGTCGAACAGTAAGCTTGTTTTCAACGATAAAATAATCGTTCAGTAAAAAAAACTTTTTGGCTTTTTTGAATGAGAGGACTGCTTTGGCGGTCCTTTTTTATGAAACTTTTTCAGGCGTTTGCCACGGTAAATTTGCCTGTTAACCTATTATCAAAACATAAGGTGGCCTTACCTTTGTACTGTATTTTTCTGATAGAATTATGCCTTTTGATTTGGTGTTTTACAACTATAAATAAGGGATTGAAGCATGCATGATATTGAACCATATTTTAATTGGCGACATTTATACATTGCGGAGGAGGATAAATTATCGCCATTTTTTGGACGACAGTACAGCGAGTTTGAATTTTCGCAGACGGTATACAATTACTACATCCATCCCCAATGGGACGATTTTGGCAGCCGTACCCTTTACATGAAAATTTTGTTTGTTGACTATGCAGAACAATATGCCATCTTAGAACTTATAGGTGAGTGGAATGATGCCATTGAA
>JANPPB010000687.1:0-3782 GCA_031428295.1 Segetibacter sp.
TCCCCAGTAAGCTTTTCCACTCTCCAGGTCTTTGCCAACACCACTTTGTGCATATACCACTGCATTCGCTCCAATCGTGAGGGTTTTACTTACGCCAACTTGTCCCCATAGTATTACTCCGTCTTCAATGGTTGTGCCTCCGGCGATGGCAACCTGTGCAGCAAACAAACAGTTTCTGCCTATAATATTATCATGCCCTATGTGAACCATGTTATCAAGTTTGGTTCCTTTGCCAATGATGGTTTCGGCAGTCACTCCCCTGTCAATGGTACAGCCCGCGCCTATCTCTACTTCATCTTCAATAACTACATTACCACAACTCTTCATTCGCTTGTACCACACCTCGCGGTTCTTTTTGGTATTGTAGTAAAATGCATCGCTGCCTACAACGGTGCCTGCCTGTATAATTACGTTGTTACCTATATGCGTATAATCCACTATAGTAACATTGGGATGTATTACGCAATTAGTGCCAATGGTAACATGATGGCCTATAAAAACATTGGGCATTATAACAGTACCTTCTCCAATTTTGGCGGTAGTACTAACAGCTTGAGTGGCTGCTTTAAAGGGCCTAAAATGATCTGCTATTGTAAGGTATGCTTCAAAGGGTTCGTCTACAACAAGTAAAGCTTTGCCCTGGGGTATTGTAAGGTCTTTGTTATTAATTATGATGAAGGTTGCAGGGCTTTGCAGACACTTGTTGTAGTACTTGGGATGATCTACAAAAACAAGGTCGCCGGGTTCAACCCGATGTATCTCGTTAATGCCTGTTGCTACCGCATCGGGGTTGCCTATAACCTCAGCATTTATAAGTGAAGCGATCCATTGCAAACTAACCGGTTGAGGAAATCTCATGCTTTAAAATTTAAACAAAGTTAAGCAGGTAAGGCATGGAGAGGGCGAACCAGGCCTGATGATATTAAAGGTACTTTGATCAATAAAAAGTAAGGAGCAACTCCTTGCAGTATCATCCTTGCCTGGCTACTATTTCTATGCTTTAAGTAACGCATAAAAACATAAGGTTGTAACACTCACATTAGCCTTGCACCTGGCTTCACTTGCTTTATGTGTTAATAGTCTTACTTAAAGATTAAAGCATGATAGATTTATAAAAATATTTTGCACTTCATTATCCATCTTTTTTAAAGAGAAGGCTTACTGGTTTAAACAGGTAGCCCTACTCATACATACTTGATAAGCTTGTCAGCCATTAAGGGTTCGATGGGCTGAAACCCTTTATTCATCAATGTTTCAGCTTAAGCTCGTCTTCTAACTATACCAAAAATGTTTACCAACAACCTTGCATGAAGTAAGCTTACCATGAAGCAAAACAATGAGTAGGTATGCTCCTTATTAACACTTGAAAAAAAAATGTGAATAAAATTGTTGGAGAATTTTTTTGTGTATGAAAAAAGTATTTTTAATATTGTGTAAGGAAATTTATTTCCTGCTACTTACTAACCCATCCATATATCAAAGCCCGGCTACTTACCGGGCTTTTTTAATGCCCCTATGTCAAGATATTTTACCATATACAAACCCTTCCACGTGCTTACCCAGTTTACTTCGCAAACAGGTAAGTTAACCCTTGCTGATTACTTTAATGTGCCCCGCAATGTTTACCCGGTAGGCCGTTTGGATTACGACAGCGAAGGCCTGCTGATTTTAACCGACGATGTAAAAATTAACCATCGTTTGTTACAACCTTTACACAAACATGAAAGAGAATATTGGGTACAGGTAGATGGCCGGTTAACAGCAGAAGCAGCCCGGCAATTAGCTAATGGAGTAACCATTTCTATAGATGGTAAAGAACATAAAACGCAGCCCGCAACCACTGCCATTTTTACCAGCGAACCACAGGTACCCGAAAGAAATCCACCCATTCGTTTTAGAAAAGATATACCTACCAGTTGGTTAAGCCTGAGCCTTACAGAAGGTAAGAACAGGCAGGTTAGAAGGATGACTGCTAAAGTTGGGTTTCCTACACTAAGATTGATACGATACAGGATAGAAAAGCTTACCCTGGATGGCCTTCAACCCGGCGAAATGAAGGAATGGAAACAGCATGAAATATATAAGGCCTTGTTTGATGAATGAGGTTAATGAGAATAGTAAATATGAAATCAATATCACTAAGTTAACCTCCATTAGGAGCTACCTGTTTATAGAAAACAAAATCAGAATGTATTAAAACTCCGTAGGTGCTTCATGTTTACAGGTAACTTCTACGGAGTCCTAACTAAATTAGCTTGCTTCAGCTATAAACAGGTAGCTCTTAATAGAGCAATTACCATCTTAACTAAACAACATTGAATAAGGAATGTGGAGATAGCATTCATCTCAGTTATAACCAGTAACCTGGTCAACAATTGACAGCCTTTCATTTAGTACAAGAAGGTCAGCTTTTTGACCCCTGGCTATGCTGCCTAACTGGTTTTGAAGACCAATGACTTTAGCCGGGTATAAGGCTGCCATACGTAAAGCTTCATCAAGACTGATCCCTATTTTTTGAACACAGTTTTGAACACCTTTCAACATAGTTAATGCTGAGCCACTTAAGATACCATCCGAAACAAACTTATCTCCTTCAGGCTGGTGCGGGTATGGCCCGCTATCGGTTTCGGTTACGGCATCGGTTATCATAAATAATCTTTCACCCATTATTTTTTTAGCTATAGCTACGGCTTCAAAATCTACATGATGCCCATCGGGTATGATGCTTGCCATAACAGAACGATGATGCATTATGGCACCCACCATACCGGGCTGCCGGTGTTGTAATGGGCTCATGGCATTGTACAGATGAGTTGCTACGGGTATGCCTTTATCGAATGCCGTTGTTGCCTCATTGAAAGTTGCATTAGTATGCCCTGCCGAAACCACCACACCGTAAGATTGAATAAGGCCCACAACTTCTATTGAGCATACTTCAGGAGCCAGCGTTATCATCTTTATAATTCCTTTGCCATATTCAAGTAAATGCCTGGCTTGTTCCAAAGTAGGAGCATGAATGAGATTAGCTTTATGTGCCCCTCTTTTTGCAACATTAATCCACGGGCCTTCTATGTGCAAACCAAGAATGCCGGTGCCCCCATTGGTCCAATACGCTTTAACGGCATCAATACAATTATAAAATACTTCATACTCATTGGTTGCAACCGTAGGCAAACAATAATGTGTGCCACCCTGTAAACAATGTTGCTGTAGCCTCGTTAATGCATCCACTTCGGGAAACATGGCCAAAAGTTTACCGCCTGCACCATAAATCTGAAGGTCGATAAAAGCAGGAACGATCATGTTCCATTCAAATTGCACTTCATCAATATCATAAGGCAACAGTTCTGTTGGCACAATCTCACGTATGGTGCCATCTTCCACTAAAATGGAATGGTTGTTTAACCAATCGTAACCTGTAAAAATCTTTTCGGCTGAGTAAGCAATCATAGGGTTAGTGTAAAATCATAAATGGATCAGAGTCCTTATAGAACGGAAATTTTCTTCTTACTTCATCAAGCTCATCGCGTTTAATAGTGATGGTTGCAATATCTTCTTCATGTGCTTTTTGATAAATAGGGTGGCCCATAGGATTCACCATCATGCTATCGCCACTATGGTACAAACCATTTGCATCGGTTCCTACCCTGTTAACGCCTATGGCAAAGCATTGGTTTTCTACAGCTCTTGCCTGCAATAGCGTTTTCCATGCATGGTTGCGGGGCTCGGGCCAGTTGGCAACGTATATCAACACATCGTACTCCAGGTGCTGATCGTTTTTA
>JANPPB010000688.1:0-4466 GCA_031428295.1 Segetibacter sp.
CGGGCTTGATATGGATTATTTAGGCAAACCATTTGGGCAGATGCCAAAATTGCTGGCCATTGCCGATTTCATAACCAAACTTCATGCTATTTGCGTGGTATGTGGCAACATTGCCAATAACTCTTATCGAAAAAATCCACACGGTTCGAAAGTGTTGTTAGGCGAGTTGGATTTATATGAACCCCGCTGCCGAAAATGCTACCACGAGGCAATAGATAATGATAAAGCCCTGCAAGCAAAATTGCAATCAAGCTTTAATAGTTCACCTAAACTTTTTTAGCGTTTCAATGCGCTGCCTAATTATTAGTATTTTGAATACATTGCAAATTATATATGCCCTTGTAAAAAAAGATGTGGTGCTTGAAATAAGGCAGCAGCATAGTTTCTACGGAGTACTCCTTTATGTGGTATCCACCATTTTCGTTCTCTTTTTGGCCATGGGTAGCCCCGAAGCTGATGTTTGGAATGGATTGTTTTGGATGATCCAACTTTTTGTTTGTATTAATGCCGTAGCCAAAAGTTTTTTACAGGAAAGCCGTGGCCGCATGTTGTATTTCTACTCCATTGCCGGGCCACGTGATTTTGTGTTGGCAAAATTGATTTTCAATGGCATACTAATGCTGGTTATGAGCCTGATGAGCTTGTTATTGTTCCTGGGTTTAATGGGCAATCCCTTTGTACATGCTTATAAATTTATCGGGCTGGTTTGCCTGGGGGGCATCAGCCTTAGTTTGGTATTTACTTTTTTAGCTGCCATTGCTGCTAAAGCACAACAAAATGCCGCGTTAATGGCCATCATGGGTTTCCCGGTTATCATTCCTCAAATTTTATTATTGATGAAGATTTCTTCAACTGCTTTTTCATCGGTTATACAGGCAGGACAGTCGCAAATGATTTGGTTGTTAATAGGTTTAGATGCCATGGTTGTGGTACTATCCACTATCTTATTTCCGTTTTTATGGAAAGATTAATATGGAAATAGTGAGGCATTCGCACAAAGTTAATTTTGAAGTGTTTGTTCTTTACATTGGTACTGTTTCCCCTATTTTTGCCTTCTCAAAAAAAGAAGATAAAAAGGAAAACCTGCCATATTGTTCCTTTTAACTTTAAAAAATTAAACCATGATTCAGAAATCCTGGTGGAAGATACTCTCAGTTGTTTTGATGGTGTATGCTTTTACAGCCGGCTTTCTTATAAAAGTGCCTCACGTTGGTAACCTTTACGAAAGTATCCGCAATTTATTTTTTCATGTTCCCATGTGGTTTGGAATGATGGTGCTTTTTATAGTGTCGGTTGTTTATGCATTGAAGTACCTTCGAAATCCCACAGTTAAAAATGATGTTTACTCAGTCGAATATGCTAAGACAGGTATTCTGTTTGGCGTATTAGGCTTGATAACCGGAGCTATTTGGGCCAACTATACCTGGGGCGAACCCTGGAGCAACGATCCCAAACAAATTTTAGCTGCCATAGCATTACTGATTTATGCGGCCTATTTCGTTTTAAGAAACTCCATACCAGACTTAGATAAGAGAGCCAAAATAGGGGCAGTCTACAACATTTTTGCCTGTGCTATGCTAATACCAACTTTATGGATTATTCCGCGATTGGTTGAAAGTTTACACCCCGGCGGTCAAGGCGTTGACGGCAACCCCGGAATGAATGGCAAAGACCTTGACCCAACAATGCGTATGGTGTTTTGGCCTGCAGTAATTGGATGGACATTACTTGCAGTTTGGATCACAACTTTAAAGAT
Organism: Segetibacter sp.; assembly: GCA_031428295.1. Lineage (GTDB taxonomy): Bacteria > Bacteroidota > Bacteroidia > Chitinophagales > Chitinophagaceae > Segetibacter. The sequence goes on from JANPPB010000688.1 coordinate 1,757, forward strand.
CAGGTTATCATTGATCAACGAAAAAAAATTAGCAAATGCATAAACGGAATTTTCTACTACTGGCTTTGTCTTTTCTAATCATTAATACTAATGCAATCGCTCAAACTACCCCTACAGATTTAGTAGCAGACAAAGGTTTTATGGTTAGCAACGATAAAATTTATGTGGTGATGGTAATCGTAATAACTATACTGGCTGGCCTTATATTTTATGTGGTTAGGCTGGATAAGAAGATTTCGAGGATAGAAAAAGAAAGCTGACCAATTGGCTGTTTGCCCTGCATTTTAAGTAAGACTATTAATTATTTACCCGGCTAATTTTTATTAAACAATTATAACAATAGGCAAACTTTACTAAACAGACGTAATTCAATATTCAATTAAAACCGACCTAACGATTACAAACTAAAAATTTAAAAGATGGCAGATCAGAATTATAGCTTTTTCGACAGCGTAGTTAAGAGCTTCGATAAGGCAGCCAAATTTACCAATTGGGATCCCGGAATATTAGAACAGATAAAGGTGTGCAACAGTGTTTATAAAATGAAATTTCCGGTGCGGGTTGGCGATAACATCGAGGTAATTGAGGCCTACAGGGTTCAGCACAGTCATCATAAAACACCTTGCAAAGGCGGTATCCGTTTTAGTATGGAGGTTAATCAGGATGAAGTGATGGCACTGGCTGCTCTTATGACTTACAAATGTGCTATTGTAAACGTTCCGTTTGGTGGCGCAAAGGGTGGTATCAAAATCGATCCAAAACAATACTCTTTATTCGATCTTGAAAAAATTACCCGCCGGTATACTTCGGAGCTGGTAAAGAAAAACTTTATTGGTCCGGGCACGGATGTACCTGCGCCAGACTATGGAACGGGTGAAAGAGAAATGGCCTGGATTTTAGATACCTATGTTGCGATGCACCCGGGTGAAGTAGATTCCGCAGGATGTGTTACAGGTAAACCAGTTTCGCAAGGCGGTGTTAGAGGCCGTAAAGAAGCAACGGGGTTGGGTGTTTTTTATGGTATTCGCGAGGTATGTAACATGCCCGAGGTTATGGAGAGGCTGGCTTTAACTATTGGTGTTTCGGATAAAACTGTTGTGGTGCAGGGCCTGGGAAATGTGGGATATCATAGTGCCAAATTTTTTAGAGAAGCCGGCGCTAAAGTGGTTGCAATTGCGGAGTGGGAAGGTGCCATTTACAGTAAAGAAGGTTTAAACGAAGAAGAAGTTTTTCAGCATAGAAAAAAGACAGGTTCGATCCTGCATTTTCCTGGTGCCGAAAATTTAACGAAAACAAATGATGCGCTGGAACTGGAGTGTGATATACTTATTCCAGCAGCATTAGAGAATGTAATAAACGGCCACAATGCTCCACGGATAAAAGCAAAAATTATCGGCGAAGCTGCAAATGGTCCCCTTACTCCTGAAGCCGACATTATACTCTGCAATAAAAAAGTACTGGTAGTACCCGACATGTATCTTAATGCAGGTGGTGTAACCGTAAGTTATTTTGAGTGGTTGAAAAACTTGAGTCACGTACGTTATGGTCGTTTGGGAAAACGTTTTAGCGAGAACATGAACAAACATATTTTAGGGACAATCGAAGAGCTTACAGGTAAAAAGGTAAATGAAGCTGAGAAGGCGTTTATTGAGCATGGTGCTGATGAGATAGACCTTGTACATAGCGGCCTGGAAGAAACAATGATAACTGCAACACGTGAGATTATGGAAATCTGGTTAAGCAACCCTGCCATTCCGGATATGCGTACCGCAGCTTATATTTTAGCAATCAACAAGGTTGCTACCAGCTATGCTGAGTTAGGAATTTTTCCTTAATAACAACCGCAACTTTTATACGTCCCCTGCCACAAAAGGCAGGGGATTTGTTTTGCATATTGATTTAAAGTTTAAAATAGATGGGCACAATGGCACACTCCTCACCCCTAACATCAACCATATATTCGTAATTTGCCAGACATGAAGGCAAAATATATAAACCCGTTTACAGACTTCGGATTTAAAAAAATATTTGGCGAAGAAGCAAGCAAACCTCTGTTACTTGACTTCCTGAACGCGTTGTTGCCACTTCAAAACAATATAATTGAACTTTCTTTCAAAAACACGGAACAACTGGGACAATCTGAGGCCGACAGGAAAGCGATTTATGACATTTATTGTGAAAATGAAAAGGGCGAAAAATTCATTGTAGAATTACAAAAAGCCAAGCAAAATTATTTTAAAGAAAGAACGATTTACTATTCGACTTTTCCTATTAGAGAACAGGCCGAAAAAGGTGAATGGAACTATAATTTGAAAGCCGTTTATTGTGTAGGTATTCTGGATTTTACTTTTGACGATTATGAGAACGAGCCTGAAAAAAGTGAAGTCGTTCATACCATCAGGTTAAAAAATCAGCATGGTAAAACTTTCTACGATAAACTGACCTATATCTATCTTGAAATGCCAAATTTCAAACTAAGTGAGGAGGAATTAATTACCCGTTTAGATAAATGGTTATACTTCATCAAGCATTTAGAAGACTTTCAGTCCATACCCTCAATTTTTAAGGATGATGTGTTTATCCAGGCATTTGAAAAGGCAGAAATTGCAAAACTTGGTCAGGCAGAACTGGATAGTTACGAAAACAGTTTAAAAATTTATCGCGACCTGAAAGGAGTTATTGAAACCGCTTTTGACGAAGGTAAAATAGA
>JANPPB010000689.1:0-5521 GCA_031428295.1 Segetibacter sp.
TTTTTAAGTTCGTAGTAAAATGACATCGGCTTTTGGCTAGTAATTTTTAACCGCTACAATTACGAGGGACTGTTACTTTTCATTCATACCATATAAAATACATTGTCCTTAAATGTAAGTTTTCACAATTTTCCTAACTTACAAACATGGCACAAACAGAGTTGTTTATTAATGGTGGAAAAAGCTGGATAGACCTGCACAATCCAACTAATGAAGAAGTTTTGGAATTGAGCAGAATTCATAATCTCAATCATCACATAGTACAGGATAGTTTTCAACCCGAACACTTGCCCAAGTATGAATTTGCAGATGACGTTCATTTTATGATTTTGCGCTACCACCACCTGGAAGGCAATCTTGCCAATGTTAATTCTATTCAGGAACTGACCGATAAGATCACCATTTTTTATACCGACGATTTATTAATTACCATTCATAAAAATGAACCTGCTTTTTTAGAACCTATCCGTGAGCGCTGTAGGGTAAAAGGAAGGTGCCTGTCGGCTACGGAAGTAATTGGCAGGATTGTATGGCTTTCTTTGGAGAGTTACGATTCCAGGGTCAATTACTTATCTGAGCAAGTAGATATTTACGAGAACGAGATTGTGCAAAAGAAGAGCAACAATATCCAAATGAAGGCACTGTACTTTATTAAACGCGAAGCAGCATTGGCTCATAAGGTATTAATGTTAATGCAGGAGCCTATCAACCACATTTTACCTAAACCGGGCCAGGAACCCATGGTTCAGGATGTAAAAGATCAATACCTTAAAATGAGAACACTCTATGCCCAGGTTTTGGAAGATGTAAATAACCTCATGGGTTTGTTTATGTCCCTTTCGTCGCAAAAAACCAACGAAGTGGTAAAGGTGCTAACGATCTTTTCTGTTTTTTTTATGCCCCTTACATTCATTGTGGGCATATACGGTATGAACTTTCAGTTTATGCCTGAACTTTCAGAGAAATGGGGTTATCCGGGTGTTATGGTATTAATGGTTATCGTAACTGCATTTATATACATGTGGTTTAAAAAGAAGAAGTGGCTATAAACTTTATTAGTATCAGAGTAAAATTTGATTATAGGTAAAAGTCCATAATTGCCCATCAGTAAATTTTATTTTTATATTTCCTGTTTTTTTCATAACCACCTCAACATGTTTTTACGTTATAGTTTTTATATATTAATGATTGTATATTTTTCGGCTTGCAGTGTTGTAAAAGAGACATCTAAACAAAAAATGGAATCCGGTATTTATAAAGTTTCGGGTTACCAATCAAAACGTTTTTACACGGTCATAGAAGACACGTCCTTCATTTTATATCCTATTATAGAAAGTAGGAATAAAGAGAAATATAGGCTGGATACAAATTCCGCTTTTAACTTATCACAGGTCAAACCCATATTCTTAAAACAAACCACTTTTAGTGTAACCAGTTTTGATTTTGATGTGCTGACAATCCTGTTTAAATACCGGCCGTCCGTTCCTGGTATTCCCAAACAATTAAATACAAATTTTAATGCTGCGGGTTTTATAGGGTATCGAACTGATTTATACCTGCTTTCTTACGAAAAGGACCCATTAAATAATTACCATAGAAGCATCAATCATTTCGGTTATAGTTTTGGTTTCTTCGGAGGTTTGGGCGCCACTACAATGAATCCATCTGTAACGGCTAATACCATCTCCTACGAGTACGATGGCCTGGTAATAACTAAAGGCCTGACAGGTTTAGTTGCTGTCGGCAATTTAACTTTTGGCATAGCCGCGGGTTTCGATCACCTAATGGATAAGAATAGAAAAGTTTGGATGTACCAGGGCAAGCCATGGTGGGGCGTTACATTAGGCATCAACCTAAACTAATTTAAAATTTCGTTTCAATGCAGGTGTTGCAGCCACCCCATAAAACGGTGTTATAACCATCAGTATAAAATAAAGTCTCCCAGCCTTGTTTGTGATAAACAAGCAGCAGCTTAGCGGTAATATCGTACATACAAATGTTTACCTTAAAGCATTATTTTTACCGATATGAAAAAAGCTAAGCTCTTAAGCTATTTTGCAATTGTGGGCCTGTTGTTGACCATTGTTGCAGCATTTGTACAGGCCTGGGATAATGCCACATCCTTAGTGGTTGTTTTGATAATAACCCTTTTAGTAATAGTACCATCGATTAAATCCAGTCATATCCGGGTCAAGTAACCTAAACAATTTTTGGTCGGCCTCGTAAAATCAGCCATAAACACCCAGGACACCGGGCAGCAACAATAAACTAAATATTATGTGGTGGATATATGCTTTACTCTCCGCTTTGTTTGCTTCGCTCACAGCCATCTTTGCAAAAATTGGCATCACAGGTGTTAATTCTAACCTGGCAACAGCTATACGCACCATCATTGTTTTAGTTATTGCCTGGGGCATAGTAATAGCCAGGGGCGAAATCAAAGGAATAGCAACCCTTTCAAGGCACAACCTGATCTTCTTAATCACCTCCGGCGTAGCAACGGGCCTATCGTGGATATTTTATTTTAAAGCTTTACAGATTGGCAAAGTGTCACAGGTTGCACCTGTAGATAAGCTGAGCATAGCACTAACCATTGCTCTGTCTGTTATTTTTTTAGGTGAAGCATTAACAATTAAAACTGCTATTGGTGCAGCGCTAATTATTGCCGGTACGGTGGTTTTGATCTTTTAGTTTTGGCCGTAACCAACTATTTAAAGGAGAGATGTTAATGAGCACCGGATGATTATATATGCTTAAGTTATTAACCGGCCAAAGCACTCAGCAGCACATACACAACAAACTTATAAAAAAAGCAAAAGAAAGACTCTTCGTTATCAACCTATCTGTAACCGGGATAGCCTATGAACTCGGTTTCGAACATCCGCAATCGTTCAGTAAATTATTTAAAACAAAAACCAATCAGTCACCGCTGCAGTTCAGACAATCCTTTAATTGATGTAGGTGCAGATGGTTATGTTCTAATAAAAAACAGTTGTACCAAATGGAATGCTTTATTGATTTTTAAGGCTCTTTCCTGCAGTGGCTCCAAAAATACAAACGGGTACTTGCAAAATTGATTTGGTGATAGTAGTTTAACCTGTGCTTGAATAAACCAACTCTATTCAACAGGCTTCCTTTTCACCCAACACTTAAAAACAAAATTTTATGGCAGTCATTTTAATTACGGGTTCAAGCACCGGTATCGGTTTTGCCACGGCGGTAATGCTGGCACAAAGTGGTCATAAAGTTTATGCCTCTATGCGTAATCCTCAAAATGCACCTGAGTTACAAAAACTGGCTGAAGCGGAGCAGTTACCTATACACATTATTGTGATGGATGTAAATGATGATACGTCTGTAAAAACCGCAATAGAATCGATACTCAACAAAGAAGGCGTTATTGACGTGCTGATTAATAATGCGGGCATAGCTTTACCCGGGGCCGTAGAAGAGTTGTCCATTACTTCTTTTAAGCACGAAATGGAAACCAATTACTTTGGAACGATACGATGTATACAGGCCGTACTACCAGGCATGCGTCAACGAAGGGCGGGATGCATCATCAATAATACATCCATTGCAGGCAGATATTACGGAAATTTCCAGAGCGGGTATTGTGCATCGAAGGCAGCGGTAGAAGCTTTTAGCGAAAGCCTTGCACAGGAACTGCAGCCACACAATATAAGAGTAGCGGTAGTAGAGCCCGGCGTTGTGCTAACACCTATCTTTTTAAAAAGCGATATACCGGAAAGTAAAAATTATCCAAATGCAAAACGCTTGTTTGCTTTCTTTCAGGCATCGCTGCAAAGACAGACACCACCATCGGTGGTTGCAGAAGTCATTAGAGATATTGTTGATGGAAAAAGCAGCCGTTTTAGAAACCTTGCCGGACCCGATGCTTTGCCTCTTACCACTTACAGAAATTCGATAACGGATGAAGAGTGGATTAGCTCGGTAAACATTGATGATGAAACCTATATTTCAAGCATGGAAAAAATAGGATTAAACGTAAGGCCCTATATGAATTAATGGTTGCAAATTTTTGACAAGTGTTTATACAGCTTCACCCAAATTATCTAATCAGCCCAACCCCCTTTTACTTAAGCACCGAAACTCAAATAAAATCGCCCTTGCTACCAAAAGCAAGGGCGATAATAAAAAGTTAACCAAGCTTATTTCACCGCAGCAATTGCAGCAGCATAATCAGGCTCCTGTCCAATTTCGGGTACTTGTTGCTCGTATACTATTTTGCCTTGTGGGTCTACTACAATTACAGCACGACTAAGCAATCCCCTCATGGATCCATCTGCCATTTGCACACCATAAATAGTACCAAAATTGCTTCTGAAATCGGAAAGCATTACTACATTGTTTATGCCTTCGGCACCACAAAATTGTTTTTGAGCAAACGGCAGATCTTTAGAAATGCAGAGCACGGTAGTATTGTTAAGGCCGGCAGCATCTTCATTAAACTTACGCACCGATTTTGAACATGTACCAGTGTTAACACTCGGAAAAATATTCATGATAACATATTTGCCTTTATAGTCAGCAAGCGTTTTCTCTTTAAGATCAACTCCTGTTAATTCAAAAGCTTTTACCTGTGTACCTACTGCGGGTAGTTTGCCTACGGTGTGAATTTGCTTACCCCCCAAAGTAATAGCGGTTCCCTGAGGGTGTGCCTTCATCGACATTTTTGTTTGCTTGCCCGATGGCTTCGCCTGCGCAAAACATGTGGTTGTAATCAATAAGGCGGCAAATCCTGTAAATAATAATTTAGTAAGTGTCACTGTTTTATTGGTGCTGTTCATTTTGTTTATTTTAATTATTGAAGGTTAAAAATGAATATACTAAAAGTAAGTTGATCTGGATTTTAAGGGGCCCATTCCAGGTTGTCGCGGTGGTTTTTTGTTGACCAGCTAAGTTTTACATAGCAACTTCGTTGTGTCACTCACTTGTACCGCATGGTTTTAAGCGTCTTTTTCTTACCTGATGTTATTGCGCGTTTTAAATGCAATGCGACAATTAAAATGCACCCTTTTTAAGCCGATAAGGCACACGTAGATGTAAGACATATTTTGTTCCAGGTTTCTATTATCAGCTATTAGACATCTGCCATCTAATATCAATCAACTTTACATTAAAAAAGGTGGCCCGTTGCCAGACCACCCTATATTAAATTTAAATTTCAGCTATACCCGCTGCGCTACATTCATGCCAGGTCAAAGCGGCCAAGGTTCATCACCTTAGTCCATACTGCCACAAAATCCTTCACAAACTTTGCTTCACTATCTGCACAGCCATACACTTCGGCTAATGCCCGCAACTCAGAGTTTGAACCAAAGATTAGGTCCACACGGGTGCCGGTCCACCTGGGCTCGCCTGTTTTGCGGTCACTGCCCACAAATACATTTTGAGCATCCGAAGTTGCCCTCCAGGTGATACCCAAATCGAGCAGATTAATAAAGAAGTCGTTAGTCAATGCTCCTGCACGTTTGGTAAATACGCCATGTTGAGAATG
>JANPPB010000690.1:0-2502 GCA_031428295.1 Segetibacter sp.
CAAATGGCCTTGATCTGGCTTACACATTCATCTAAATGATTGGATATTAAGAGGCTTCCACCAACCAAAAGGTAGTCAACTTTAGCAGCCAGGGCAAGACTTACCAGTTGCTCAATTTTTGAGTTGTCAACTTTATCCGGATCAATTAACACCGCAAACGACTTATGGCCTTGCTGTTTATTTTTTAAAAAATGCTGGTATAGCTTATTCTTCATTCAATTGATTATCGGTGGTGTTGCAAAAATGCCGAAAAAATTTTGTTTAAAATATTTAATATCAACAAACTTGAACTGCCAAAAAACTTCATTATACAATCATGCCAAATGTGTTAAACAAATTCAAATTACAAAAAAATCGATTTAGTCTTTTCTCAATATTAGCTCTAATAGTCAATCATAGTGCTTTCAACGGTATATCCATTGGTCCTATACCATGTACTGTATAATGTTCCGCAACGATTGCGAAAATGATGATAGCTTAAATTTTAGCTTTATTTCATAACTCATGCTCCAAAGAGAATTCATCGTATCAGTTTTATCCTCTTAAAAGCTGTCTAAATTTGTAATCATGAAACCACAGAGACACAGAAGCACAGAGGGAATCTCTGTAACACTCCCTGTCGATGTGTGTCTGGGTCCGCCCGTCATCAAACCGGTCGAACGGGGTTCAACTTTTCACATGTTGTAAATTGGTTATTTAAATTTTTAGACAGCTTCTTGGGCTTTGATAAATCATTATTTAACGAAGGGTGAGAGGTACTAAACGAACCAGTTGAAGCTATGATCCCTGTTCACCTAAACTAAGGCACTTCAACTTGCCAATTTTGCAATCTTTTAATGCCAGTTTTTGCATTAAAACATTTTTTGGAGTTTCATTTACCGTGAAACGCAATGCCGTATTGAACTTTAAATTTTTTAAGTGATTTGTCCACATTCTGTTGAAAATTGACTCTTCTAATTTTCAGTGATGGGTTATATTTTCGTCAACCCACAATATTTCCAGGGGACATTTTTACTTTATTCATCACCCATATAAATTTATCCGCTCATGACTTCGCCATCCTCTAACGGGCTACAATTTCAGCGACGTTTTACCAAACCTGGAGTTTCTCCTTTTGACTTATTCGAGTACGATTACCGAACCAGCATCATCCGCAATCCCTCGGGTGAAATTGTATTCGAAATGAACAATGTTGAAGTACCAAAGCAATGGAGCCAGATTGCAACAGACATCATTGCTCAAAAATATTTTCGTAAAGCAGGCGTACCACAGGCTGATGGTACCAAGGGCCGCGAGACCTCCGTTAAGCAGGTAGCACACCGTATGGCCAATTGCTGGAGAGTTTGGGGGGAGCGTTACAACTATTTTGCATCTGCTGAGGACGCACAGGTATTTTATGAGGAGTTGGTTTATGGAATTTTAAACCAGGCATGTGTACCCAATAGTCCACAATGGTTTAATACGGGATTGCATGAGAGCTATGGCATTACCGGCAAGCCGCAGGGTCACTTTTTTGTTGACGAAAAGGATGGTCAGCTAAAAAGATCTACCTCGGCGTATGAGCGTCCGCAGCCACATGCTTGTTTTATTTTGAGTGTTGATGATGATTTGGTGAATGAGGGTGGAATTATGGATCTATGGGTTCGCGAAGCAAGAATTTTTAAATATGGTTCAGGCGTTGGAACCAACTTTTCTAATATAAGAGGCGAAGGCGAAAAATTAAGTGGTGGTGGTACTTCAAGTGGATTGATGAGCTTTTTGAAGATAGGCGACCGTGCTGCCGGCGCCATTAAATCAGGTGGTACAACCCGCAGGGCAGCCAAAATGGTTTGTCTTGATTTGGACCATCCTGAAATTGTAAAATTTATTGACTGGAAGGTTGAAGAAGAAAAGAAGGTGGGTGCTTTGATTAATGCAGGCTATGCCAGCGATTACGAGGGAGAAGCTTACCGCACCGTATCCGGTCAGAACTCTAATAATTCGGTACGTGTTCCAAACGAGTTTTTTGAGAAGCTGGAAAAAGGTGAAGATTGGGAGCTGACTGCAAGAACAGATGGCCGTGTAATGAAGAAGATCAACAGCCGCGAGCTTTGGAATAAAATTTCTTATGCTGCATGGAGATGCGCCGATCCCGGTTTACAATACAACACTACTATTAACGAATGGCATACCTGCCCCAAGGGTGGCGAGATCAGGGCATCCAATCCTTGCTCTGAGTATATGTTCCTGGATAATACGGCTTGTAACCTTGCATCAGTTAACCTGCGCAAGTTTCACAACGATGATAATAATATTTTTGATGTAGAAGGTTTTGAATACACCTGCCGTTTATGGACGGTTGTGCTGGAGATTTCTGTATTGATGGCCCAGTTTCCTTCAGAAGAAGTAGCCCAACTTTCATTTGACTACCGCACACTGGGTTTAGGCTTTGCCAACCTGGGTAGCATGCTAATGGTAAGCGGTATTGCTTACGACAGCGAGGAGGCAAGAGGTATTGCCGGA
>JANPPB010000691.1:0-2207 GCA_031428295.1 Segetibacter sp.
AACATATGGGAGATCCTGATTTTTGGAAAGTGCCGCAAACCACTTTAGTAAGCAATGCATATTTACAAAAACGAATGCTGGATTACGACAGTACCAAAGCAGGCAAAAGCGCCGATGTAAAAGCAGGAACCATCGAAAGCACAGAAACCACTCACATCAGTATACTCGATCAATATGGCAACATGGTTTCTGTTACCACTACACTCAACGGAAGTTATGGCAGCAAGACAGTGGTAGGTGGCGCAGGTTTTTTGCTTAACAACGAAATGGATGATTTTAGCACAAAGCCCGGCGTTCAAAATATGTATGGTGCCATTGGTGGCGAAGCCAATGCGATTGCCCCCAATAAAAGAATGCTCAGTTCGATGACGCCTACGTTGGTGTTGAAAGGCAAACAACCATTTATGGTGGTGGGCACACCCGGAGGAACCACCATACCCACCAGTGTGTTCCAGATGATTGTTGACATTATAGATTTTAAAATGAAACCTTTGGAGGCAGTACGTAAGCCAAGGTTTCACCACCAATGGATACCCGACGAATTGTTGATAGAAAAGGACTTTAGCATGGAAGTAAAAATGCAACTGGAACAAATGGGCTACAAGGTGAGACAATATGGTATAGCCGGTTACGAAGGTTCTATTGGCAGGGTGGAATTACTGCTAAAATTGAATGGAAAGATTGAAGCCGTGGCCGATAGCCGTGGCGATGATACAGTTGCAGGATATTAACCAATAACTATCAACATGTAAAAATGGAAGTCAAAGAACCTGCCATAGCCTATCAGAAAAAATTTTATACTCCGCAGGAATATCTTGAACTGGAAAAAGATTCAAGAGAAAAGCATGAGTATTTTAAGGGCGAAATTTTTGCTATGGCCGGCGCTTCGCCTATTCACAACGTCATTTTCAAAAATACTTTTGGTCAACTTTTTATAGCTCTAAAAGGCAAGGCGTGTCAACCATACGGCAGCGACCTTCGATTGCATATTCCTAAAAATACATTATACACCTACCCTGATATTTCTATTATTTGTGGTGATATCATTACTTCAACCGAAGATGAACAAGCTGCTACGCATCCAATCATCCTAATTGAAATACTTAGCCCATCAACAAAAAATTATGACCGTGGCGGGAAATTCATGTTATACAGAGCCATCAGCAGTCTTAAAGAATATATCTTGATTGATACAGAAACCATTCATGTAGAACGATTTTCTATTAACAGCAATGGCTTGTGGGAATTGCAGGAATACGACAGCCCTGACAAAAATTTAGAAATTCCCTCACTTGGAATACAACTTTTACTAAGCGACTTGTATAATGGCTGCTCCTTTCCCCAACCCTAATCACCCTCATCAAGCATAAATATTGCTTCTGCCGGTTTTATAAAAAAGGCGGGCAATTTTTAAAGCCTGCACAGTTGATGGAACATATTCATTGGCCTCCGATGCATTTATAGTTGTATGCTTACAGCAATGGCTTTTAACAGCCCACCCTGTTTTACAAAACGGGTATCTGTTATTTCATTCAACTGCCTATTTTTGCCAAAATATTTAGTATGGCCGCATCAATTATAATTTGCCCCAATTGTCAGCACCAGTTTGAACCTACAGAAGCTATTAGAGAAGAAGTGAAAAAAGAGCTGCGAATTAAGGCAGCCGAATGGGAGAAGCTAAAGGGTGAAGAGTACAAGAAAAAGGAAGATGCTTTGCTAAAGCAATTGCAGGACAAGGATACTGAAGTTGAGAAAAAGATACGGGAAGAAAAACAAAAGCTGCAGGTAGAGTTACAGGCTTCGATACGTAAAACAATGGCCGGCGACTATGAGAACCAGTTGAAAATGTTACAGCAGTCTGTTACAGAAAATGAAGAAAAATTAAAGAAGGCCCGTCATAAAGAACTGGATTTTTTACAAAAAGAGCAGGCTTTTAAAAATAAAGAGGAGCAACTGGAGTTGACCCTACAAAAACGTTTAAATGACGAACGGGAGAAACTGGCCAACGAAATTCGTGGTATAGAAAGCCAGAAGCTGCAGCAAAAAGAAGATGAATTTAAACTGAGGCTTGCTGAGAAAGAAAAGCAGTTGGATGACCAGAAGAAACTTGCCGAAGAAATGCGCCGTAAAGCAGAGCAGGGCAGCATGCAATTACAGGGCGAAGTACAGGAATTGTTACTGGAAGATATTTTACGCACCGGTTTTCC
>JANPPB010000692.1:0-1501 GCA_031428295.1 Segetibacter sp.
GGAAGTAGCAATAGTGGGCGCCGGCGATACCGCTGCAGAGGAAGCTTTATACCTTTCAAAGATGTGCAGTAAAGTGCACATGCTTATACGCAAAAGTGCCATGAAGGCGTCTAAAATTATGCAGGACCGGGTTATAAAAGCTGCTAACATAGAAATTCATTGGAACACCGACACCGAAGAGGTGCTGGGAGAAAAGAAAGTGGAAGCAATCAGGATTAAGAACAACCAGACCAACGAAGTGTCGACCCTACCGGTAAGTGCATTTTTTGTTGCTATTGGGCATACACCAAACAGCGACATATTTAAAGGTTGGGTAGACATGGATGAAGCAGGATACATCTGCACCATTCCGGGCACCAGTAAAACAAACGTTGAAGGAGTTTTTGCTTCGGGAGATGTGCAGGATAAAATTTACAGACAGGCGGTTACTGCTGCGGGTAGTGGTTGTATGGCTGCATTGGATGCCGAGAGGTATTTAAGTGTGAAGGAATTGATATAAATATTGCAGAGAATTGGTTTTTGTTCGATAAAGTCTGAAGCAAAATTCATATTGTTTCGCCTACCAGCTTTAATCATTTTTCTGTAGACAGGTTATTTTTAAATTGATGACTTCACTTAGAGGCGATCTAAATTCGTAAAAAATGGAACCACTCCGGGTCGGAAGAACATACAAACACAGCGGAAATCTCTGTGAAACTCCGTGTCGTTGTGTCTCTGTGGTTCAACTTTTTTCATGTTATAAATGGGTAGTATGATTTCGATCCACCTTCACAAACTTAGGTTTCATGCTTTTCATGGTATTTATGCCGAAGAAAAAGTATTGGGGGGTGAGTTTGAGGTGAACCTATCAGTAAATTTTAGCCCTGTTCAATTGCCGGTAACAGACTTGCATCAGAGCGTTAACTATGCTTTGTTGTACGATTTGGTAAAGAAGGAAATGGAAACGCCTTGCCAAATTTTAGAAACTTATGTTACAAAACTTGCCGGTGATATTTTGGCACAATTTTCCATTGTGGACGAGGTGTTTATTTCCATCACTAAATTGAGGCCGCCGGTTATAAATTTTGAAGGCTCGGTAGGGGTAAGCTTTACTTTAAAAAGAAATTAATAATGAACCGATTGTTCTTGTTGTTATTAACTGTAAGTTTTGTTAGCAGTGTTTTTAGCCAGGATGTAAATGTGCTTTTAAAAGAAGGTTTAAATTTTGAACGTACGTTAAAGGAGGATGAGGCGCTGGCCAGGTATCAGCAGGTGTTGAAAGCTGATAAAAATAATGTGCAGGCCCTGATAAGGAGTGCCGAATTAAGTTGTGCTATTGGTGCCCGCCAGGCTGATAAAAAAATTAAGCTAAATCACTATGGCAATGCAAAGGATTTTGCCAATGCAGCCCTGCTGATCGACTCAAATAATGCCGATGCAAACTATGTAAGGGCGGTGGTTGCCGGAAAGTATACAGAGATTGAAACCGACAACAAAAAGATTGTAGAAAACGTAAAGGATA
>JANPPB010000693.1:0-10869 GCA_031428295.1 Segetibacter sp.
GTATGAATAATATTTGCATTCATAAATTCGATAAACGAATCTCCATCCGTATGTGCATTCTTTACATGAAAAACTTTAATTTTTTCGTTCGGTTCATTTAATGTCAGTGAGTCGCTGAACGTTATAAAAGGTAATGCTTCAAATGGATAAGGTTTCTGTACAAGGTTACTTAAAGAAAGCACCTGTGTTGATGCAAGCCTTTTTCGGATGTTGTCATGAGAAATAATGATAGCTCCCTCTTTTCCAAATACTTTATTGCCGTCTGAGTGATCATAATGAAAGTGGGTATTTAAAACATACTTAACAGATTTGTTGCTGATGGTTGCCAATAATTTTTTCACTTTTGGCATCAGTTCAATCCATTGGTCATCCACTAAAACAAGCCCATCAGGATTTTCATAAACAGCAATATTTCCCGCTTCGCCATCGCTTAAAATTGCATATACATGACTGGAGAGTTTAACAAGTGTATCATTAATCTTCCAGATTGTTTTCCTTCTTTCATCTATTTCATTTTTTTCCTGGGCATATAATTTTATTCCGCAGGAACAAATTAAAAGCATTACCAGTGCAAGAGTAATTTGAGGGCTTGGGCAGTAAATTATTTTATTTGTTTTCATAAGGCATAATAATGTTTGGTTTTGTAAAGTTTAGTAAAATATCACAACTTTAAAATGGTGTGTGTTTAGGTTGACGTACAACTCGTCAATTAATACTCAATTTTTTTCAATATATCAGTAATGCCGCGGCTTCATAATTGTCTTCTGTACTATAGCTGTCAATATTACTTGATACACAAAAAACATTCAGGCGGGTACAACATGTTGCAGCGTAAATTTGTTAGGCTGGTGGCACCGTATACATAAAGCTGCCTGTACTGTTATGAACAACAAAATTTTGATCGCCATTAGCGGGGCAAGCGGCTCTATCTATCCCAAGCTTTTAATAGAAAAATTATTGAAAGTAAAAGACCAGTGGGAAGTACTGAGCGTTGTGATGAGTAATAATGCAAAAGAAATTTGGAAGAGCGAATTAGGAAACGAAGACTATTTACATTATCCCATCAACTTTTATGAGAAGAATGATTTTTCTGCACCCTTTGCATCGGGGTCTGCCCGCTACAACATAATGATTGTTGCTCCATGCAGTATGGGAACATTAGGTCGTATTGCCACGGGCATCAGCAACGACCTTGTAACAAGGGCCGCCGATGTTATTTTAAAAGAAAGAAGGAAATTAATATTGATGGTCAGAGACACGCCATACAATCTCATCCACATAAAAAACATGGAGCAGGTAACTCTGGCAGGCGGCATCGTATGCCCGGCAACTCCCTCATTCTATAGCATGCCATCAACCATAGAAGAATTAGCAGCTACGGTGGTTGACCGGGTATTGGACCTGGCAGGAATAGATATAAACTCGTATAGATGGGGCAATCAATAAATAGTTTCAGAGGACAATTATTGAACAGTGTTTAAAAACCAGTTTCTATGGCTGCTTATCCACTGCCTTAAAATCAACAATGTTAGATTTTTACCAAAAAATTTCCTTTCTCCATAGATACTATCAAATTTAATTTGAATAACAAGCATTCTTTTAGATAGATTTAAAAATATAGTTTTGTGATTCAACAAACGACGAAACGCTATATGCCCCTCACCATCATGACAATTGCAACAGAACAATTGCTCCAATCCGGGTTTTCAGACGATCTTATACTCCACTACCAACTTCACCCTGAAGAGCTCATCCAACAGACGATTGATCGCAAACAAGGTAGCCTTAGCAATACCGGGGCATTGGTAATTAACACCGGAGAATTTACAGGCCGCAGCCCCGATGACCGGTTTTTTGTAAAAGATTGCATAACGGAAAATGCCATAAACTGGAATAAATTTAATATCGCGATAGACGAAAAATACTTTCACCAGTTGAAAGAAAAAATGCTGCACTTTTTTAATGAGCAGGAAGAAATTTGGGTGAGGGATTGCTTTGCATGTGCCCACGAAGCTTATAGAACCAACATTAGGGTAGTGAATGAAAAACCATGGAGTAACCTATTTGCCTGCAACATGTTTTTACGTCCATCAGATTCTGAGTTAGACGAATTTGAACCTGAGTGGACCATTTTTCAAGCAGAGAATTTTAAAGCCGATCCATCCGCTGATGGTACGCGCAGTCATAATTTTACCATCGTGTCGTTTTCGGAAAAAACAATTTTAATTGGTGGATCAGGCTATACCGGCGAAATAAAAAAAGGCATTTTTTCTGTATTAAATTTTGTGCTGCCGCACGACAAAGGCGTGTTGAGTATGCACTGCAGTGCAAACATGGGTACAGGTGGTGATACCGCTATCTTTTTTGGATTAAGCGGTACAGGTAAAACTACATTGAGCGCCGATCCCGATCGTTTTTTAATAGGTGATGATGAGCATGGGTGGACCAACGATTCAGTCTTCAACTTTGAAGGTGGTTGTTACGCCAAAACAATTAATCTCAGTGCCGAAAATGAGCCTGAGATTTTTGCTGCCATTCGCTATGGATCTTTGGTTGAAAACACTCCTTTCATAAAAGGCACCAACCAAATTGATTATTCAAGCGTTGCAATGACAGAAAATACCCGTGTCAGTTATCCATTGAGCTTTATTAAAAATGCTATAGATCCGGCAATTGCCGCTGCACCCAGTAATATTTTCTTTTTAACCTGCGATGCTGCCGGTATTTTACCACCTATAAGCAAACTAAACCCGGGGCAGGCAATGTACCAGTTCATAAGTGGATATACAGCTAAAGTGGCAGGTACCGAAGCTGGGGTTACAGAGCCAAAATCAACTTTCAGTGCTTGTTTTGGTGCGCCTTTTATGCCATTACATCCTGGATTTTATGCAGCGTTATTGGGTAAGAAATTGAAAGAGCACGATGTGAATGTTTGGCTGATCAATACTGGTTGGAGCGGCGGCCCTTATGGAGTTGGCCAACGTATTAAACTAAAGTATACCCGTGCTATGATTGCTGCGGCCTTAAATAACGAACTCGATTATGTGGCTTACGATGCGCATCCTGTATTTAGTTTTATGATCCCGGTTACCTGCCCTAATGTTCCCGCAGAAATTTTACAACCAAGAAATACATGGGATGATAAAAATAATTACGACAAAAAAGCCAAAAACCTGGCCACCTTATTTGTAGCAAATTTTGAAAAGTATGCAGAAGGAGTTTCCGAAGAAATTTTAAAAGCTGCTCCTGTTGTTTAAGCTAATGCATTATATTTAACGCCCATATTGTTGTATTGTTTAATCAAAAAATAAAACAATACTCTAACACTCACTAACGATTGCTTGTATTAACTCCACCTTCGGGTGGAGTTTTTTTATGTAGCAAGGCCAGTAAACCAGAGTAAATACCATGAGATTGTTGAATATGAAAATCAAAATAAACCAAACAACTGGGCATCTATTTTATTAATGATCTCACCCATATGCTCGTTGGATTCTGCAAATTTATTTTTATCAACATCAATAATCAAAATGGGCCCTTCGTTGTAAGACTCTGTCCACTTGTTATAGTATTCGTTCAGCTTTTTCAAATAATCAAGGCGGATGTTCTCTTCGTATTCGCGGCCACGCTTTTGAATTTGACCTACAAGCGTAGGCACCGAAGCCTTTAAATAAATCAACAGGTCAGGAGGCTGAACCATTGATTTTAAAGTTTGAAAAAATTGGTAATAGTTGTCAAAATCTCTTTTGCTCATCAAACCCATATCGTGCAGGTTGGGCGCAAAAATCATGGCGTCTTCGTAAATTGTTCGGTCTTGTATAATGGTTTCAGTTCCCCTTTGTATTTCGAGCAACTGGTTTAACCTGCTATTTAAAAAATATATCTGCAGGTTAAAACTCCATCGTGGCATGTCATCGTAAAAATCGTTCAGGTATGGATTATTAGCCACATCTTCAAATTGGGGTATCCACTTGTAATGCTTGCTTAACGCTTCGGTCAGGGTAGTTTTTCCGGCACCAATGTTACCGGCAACTGCTATATGTTTTGGTTTCTTTGTCTTTGCCATAAAAAGAAAAAATCAAGGTCCGCAGCACATACACCCTTTACGAAAAAACCTCTTCGCGGATGAAATCAAGCTACAAAAAATCGAATATAGTTTATTAGGGAATGATTAGTGAATAATGCATAATGAAAAATGAAAAAACAGGAGATTGACGGTTTGGTTCCGCTTGTTTATCCATTTTAAAAATAGGCGATATGCTAAACCTAAATTTTAAACAAAATTATGGACAGTCAACATTTTCGCAAACCGGCCATTGACAAGAGCTTTCACCCTGTAGCGCCTACTAACCTATAGCGCCTATGGCACATAATTAAATGGTGGCTAAAATTATTGCAACCAACCTAATGCAACTACGGCAAAGCTTCCATTGTGTTTTTTAGATTGATAACAAACAGTTGCCCATACCAATGACCAATTAACCTCTCCAGGAGATGCTGAAATAAATTCAGCATGACGGCATTTTTTAATTTTTACTTTTTACTTTTTCCTTAATAATACTTCAACCCCATCGCCTGCCGTATCAAATCCATGGTTTCTCTTGAGCTCTTCCTTGCCTTCTCCTCACCTTGTTCCATAACTTCCTTTAGGTAAATGGGATTATCTAAGATTGCTTCTACCTGCTCACGTATGGGTCTTATAAAACCAACGATATCCTCACCCAATTGCTTTTTTAAATCTCCATAACGAATGTTACACGATGAGTAGGCTTTTTCAAAATTATTCACCACTTCCTCTTTACTCACCAGCTTTAACAACAGAAATATGTTTTCGATATAGTCGGGCTTTGGAGTACCGGGTTCAGTGGGTCCATTATCCGTTTTAGCTTTCATCACTTTTTTGCGGATCAGCTCATCGCTATCGGCCAGGTAAATGGTTGCCAGTTGATTTTCGCTTTTGCTCATTTTACCTGCTCCATCCAGGCTGGGAACCTTCACCAAATCTTCGCTGTAATTAAAGGCAACCGGTTCGGGCAACACGGCTCCGTACCTATGATTGAAACGCTTTGCAAAATTGCGGGCCATTTCAAGGTGTTGCTCCTGGTCCTTACCAACTGGTACAAGGCTTGCACGATGGATTAAAATATCTGCAGCCTGCAATACGGGGTAAGTTAATAAGCCGGCATTTACATTATGTGGCTGCAACCTTACCTTATCTTTAAAAGTTACGGTCTTTTCCAGCTCGCCTACATATGCAAGCATATTTAGGTATAGGTACAGTTCACTCGTTTCGTAAACATGGCTCTGACAGTATAAAGCTGCTTTATCGGGGTCGAGGCCACATGCAATATTTTCTGCCAAAACCCGGTGAACATTATTCTTAAGTTCTTTGGTATCGGGGTGCGTGGTTAAGGAGTGAAGGTCGGCCACCATAAAAAAACACTCAAACTCATTTTGCATGCGCACATAATTCCGGATGGCGCCAAAGTAGTTGCCCAAATGCAAAAATCCGGTGGGCCGTATACCGCTCATTACAATCTGTTTCTTCTCATTCATAAGGACGGCGAAGATAAAACTCTGCTTTTAAATGGCTATATGTGAAAACGTTTTGGGTGTATGATTAGTGAGCTGCTTCAATCAGGTCCCATAGATTGCCATACACATCTTTAAAAACTGCAACAGTTCCATAAATTTCTTTACTGGGTTCACGGGTAAATTCAATGGCATTGTACTTCATTTTTTTATAGTCTCTTTCAATATCATCGGTAAACAAAAACAGAAACACCCTACCACCCGCCTGGTTGCCTATACTTTTTAATTGCGCCTCTCCCACTGCTTTGGCCAGTAACAAACAGCATCCATTACCTGCTTTGGGCGCTATTCTAACCCAACGTTTGCCATTGCCCAAATCTGAATCTTCTACCAAATCGAAATCCATTTTTTTAGTATAAAAAGCGATGGCTTTGTCATAGTCATCAACCAGCAGGGTAATGTTTGCAATAGATTGCTTCATATTTAATTTTTATGTTGAATAGGGATAAACTTGTATAAGGGTGTTCCAAAGTATCGGAATTGAAATAACAACACGATTTTGAATTAAGACAGGATACCGGTTACAAAATACTCATTAAAACTACCCATGTTTCAAAGCAAAGTGTAACTGAAACCCAACCCTTATTTTTGTTTAAAATAATTTTATTTCCCCAGGCCCTTCCATATTAGATAACCCGATTGAATATTTGAAAGGTGTAGGCCCGCTAAAAGCAGACATCTTAAAAAAAGAATTATCCATTTTTACTTTTGGCGACCTGCTGGAACACTTTCCCTTGCGGCATATTGACCGGACGTCTGTAAATAAGATAGCAGAAATTTTGCCCGGCACCGAGTTTTTGCAGGTAGCTGGTATTATTGACAGTATGGAGTTGATTGGCAGCAACCGCAGTAAAAGGCTTGTTGCCCAATTACGCGATAAGACCGGCACGCTGGAGCTTTGCTGGTTCCAAAGCATACATTGGGTTGAAAAAAATGTAAAGGTCGGCAGCCCATACCTCGTATTTGGCCGCACCGGTTTTTTTAACGGAAAACCCCAGATGACACATCCTGAAATGGAACCTTTCCAGGCATCGATGTTGAGCGGCAAAAGTTTTCTCGAACCCATTTATTCAACTACCGAAAAACTAAAAGCCAGAGCATTAAATGGAAAGCAAATAGGCAAACTGACCGCTACGCTGCTTACCCTAATTTCAACCAAAGACATACAGGAGAACCTGCCCGACATTATTATTAAAGACCTTTGCTTAACCGACCGTTATAAAGCGTATACCAGCATTCACTTTCCTACCAGCATGCAGCAATTTGAGGAGGCCGTAAACCGGCTGAAGTTTGAAGAACTGTTTATTGCACAAGTTCGGCTTGGGCTTACCAGATTAAAAAGACAACGGCATAGCAAAGGCGTACTGTTCGAAAAGGTGGGTGAGTTTTTTAATACTTTCTACAATCAATACTTGCCATTTACTTTAACCAATGCACAAAAAAGAGTTATAAAGGAGATAAGAAACGATACAGCGCGGGGCAGGCAAATGAACCGTTTATTACAGGGAGATGTTGGCAGCGGTAAAACCATTGTTGCCTTGCTTACCATGTTATTGGCTGCTGATAATGGCTGCCAAAGTTGCCTGATGGCCCCCACTGAAATTTTAGCAACCCAACATTACAATGGACTTAGTGCTTTGCTTAAAGACATGCCTGTAAACATTCGTTTGCTTAAGGGCAGCACCAAAACGGCTGCCCGTCGCGAAATATTAAAGTTACTGGCCAGTGGCGAACTGCACATGATTGTAGGCACCCATGCATTAATTGAAGACCCGGTTGTTTTTAAAAACCTCGGGCTTTCCATTGTTGATGAACAGCATAGGTTTGGTGTAGCACAAAGAGCAAAACTCTGGGCAAAGGCTGCAATCCATCCGCATGTATTGGTTATGACGGCAACCCCCATACCACGAACTTTGGCCATGACTGCCTATGGCGATCTTGACTACAGTGTTATGGATGAACTACCCCCTGGCAGGCAGCCCATTGCCACGGTACACCGCAACGAAATGCACCGGCTTAAGGTGATGGATTTTATCAGGTCTGAAATTGATAAGGGCAGGCAGATCTACATCATTTTTCCATTGATTGAAGAAAGCGAAACCCTTGATTACGAAAACCTGATGGATGGGTACGAACATGTGAAATCTTATTTTCCTGAACCCAAGTATTGGATTAGCATGGTGCATGGGCGCATGCCGGCTGAAATAAAGGAAACCAACATGCAACGCTTTGTAAGTGGCGATACTCAAATTATGGTGAGCACCACTGTTATTGAAGTGGGTGTTAATGTGCCCAATGCCTCGGTAATGGTAATTGAAAGCTCAGAAAAATTTGGGTTATCGCAACTACACCAATTGCGTGGCCGTGTGGGCAGGGGCAACGAAAAGAGCTATTGCATACTGTTAACCGGTAGTAAAGTTAGTGCCGAAGCACGTGAACGTATTAAGATTATGTGTGCCACCAACGATGGTTTTAAAATTGCAGAAAAGGACCTGGAACTTCGTGGCCCCGGCGATATTGAAGGAACCCGGCAAAGTGGGTTACTAAATTTTAAACTGGCTAATATAATTAACGATAAAGCATTATTGGAACTGGCAAAGCAGAAAGCCATGGAAGTGTTAACTAAGGATGAGGAATTACAGTTACCCGAAAACATAAACCTGAAACATTTTCTGGGATCTAAAAAAGGGAAAACGGTTTGGAGTAAAATCTCATAAGCCCGGTAAAAAAATGTTTTGACACGGTTTATGTTTTGCAAAAATTTATTTGATAGAATATTCCACACAGGTGTTGGTTGTCCTGGATTTTTCTAATCCATTTTAGTAATGGTAAGCTGGTTTTAAAGTGTTGTTAAACAGGGATGTCCATTAGAAGTTTTGTGGTAGGTTGCTATCAAATTATTAAGCATATTTATTCGGTTTTTAGCATTGGCTTATGAAAAATTATTGCATTCACACCCAACTAAAAGCTGCAATTTTTCATCTGCTTAATAGAAAATCCTGAATACATTCTTTTTTGATTGTAAAACAAATAAACACGTTGATGCCATGAAAAATGGTACCTGAAACGAGCGTGGCAACGAAAGATTTCATAAAGGTGCGATTGATGGTTACATAAAAGAAAAAAAATAAAATTTAACATCTATAGGTTCAACCTCTACTCCAATTTTTATCGTTTATTAATTGTAACTTTTAAAAAATATTGTTACTTGAAAAAGAATCTTCCGATAGTTTTATTTTTAATTTTTTTGCTGCAATATTCAAAGGGTTTTTGCCAATCGTACGCCAATCTTGAGTTTGTGGAAAACAAGGGTCAGTGGAATGATATGGTAACCTTTAGAGGCCTTACAAATACCGGTGCTTTTTACCTGACTAAATCCGGTTATCGCGTTTTACAACACAACACTACCGACCTTGCAAAACTTGCTGCACATTTTCATGCCGATGAAAATATTTCTGTCAAATTAGTTACCGGATCTAAGGATAAACCAGCCCCACGTGCTGCTGCAACCGTACCGGTAGACGACAACATAACGCTCAGGTCTCATGCTTATGATGTTCGCTTTTTAAATGCCGGTATACCCACCATAAAAGGCGATAAACCATTGTCTGCGTTGTCAAATTATTTTATAGGAAATGAACCTTCTAAATGGGCTTCGGATTGTAAAACTTTCCAGGCCGTTACGTATGAAAATATGTATCCAAATGTTGATGTAAGATATTACACCAACGATGGTCTGTTGAAGTATGACATCATAGCCAGGCCGGGCGCTGACGTAAATAATGTTGCGCTAAAATTTGAAGGTGTTGTTGATATACGGGTAAGTAATGGTCAACTGATTATTAAAACATCGGTTGGCGAAATGAAGGAGTTGGCTCCATATACTTATCAAATAGAAAATGGTATTAAAAAAGAAGTGCCTTGCCGATTTTTAGTAACCGGCAATGTGGTAAAATTTGTGATTCCACAATACTCAAAAAATGTTCCTCTTGTCATAGATCCAACGCTCATATTTTCAACTTTTACCGGTAGTACTGCAGACAATTGGGGTTATACAGCAACATACGGCCCGGATGGAAGTTTTTATGCCGGCGGTATTGTGTTTGCTGCTGGTTTTCCCACAAGCCCCGGTGCGTTTCAAACCACTTACCAGGGTGGCGCAAACGAGGATAGCCAGAGTGGTTACGATATAGGCATTATGAAATTTAGCCCCGATGGTACCAGCCGTATATATGCCACTTATATTGGCGGTTCGGCTAACGAGCACCCGCATAGTATGGTGGTGGATGCTCAAAACGAACTGGTGATTGGCGGCCGAACCAGCTCAACAAATTTTCCTACCCGCTCACCCAATGTTGGCCCCGGAGGTTTGTATGATATTGTTTTGGTAAAATTAAATGCGGCGGGCAATTCCTTATTAGGCTCCGTAAAAATTGGTGGCAAACAAAACGATGGAGTAAACATCCGTTCAAAATACTCCAACCCTATGGGTGCAGAATCTATCAGAAGAAATTATGGCGACGATTCGAGAAGTGAAGTGATATTGGACAGAGCTGGCAATATTTACCTGGCATCCAGCAGCCAGTCTGCCGATTTTCCGACAACACCAGGCAGCTTTCAACCAACCCTAAGTGGCAAACAGGACGGTGTGATCATAAAAGCTAACCCATCATTAAACACTATTTTATTTAGTAGTTTTTTGGGTGGAAGTAATGAGGATGCCTGTTTTGTGCTTGCACTTAACCCCAATAATAACAATCTGTATATAGGTGGCAATACAGTCAGTAACGATTTACCAGGCGATAAAACAGGTGTAATTTACCCCGGTTTTCAAGGTGGGGTTTGCGATGGTTTTGTGTCTATCATCAGCAATGATGGTTCCTCAATAATTAAGACAACTTATATAGGCACCCCTGGTAATGACATGCTTTATGGAATTCAGTTTGACGCCTTTGGCTTTCCTTATATTATGGGTACTACAACCGGTAATTTTCCTGTTATTAATGCTGCGTTTTCGCAACGCAATGGCAGGCAATTTATCAGTAAACTTAAACCTGATCTTTCGGCTTACGAATATTCAACAAATTTTGGTACAGATGTCATTACACCAAACATATCACCTGTTGCCTTTTTAGTAGACCGGTGTCAGAATGTATATGTTTCGGGTTGGGGTGGAGAATTAAATAGATCTACCTCAACAACAAATCAAGGTTATCCAAACTCTGGCACAACAGGTTTGACCATAACACCAGATGCGATACAAAACCGGACAGATGG
>JANPPB010000694.1:0-2177 GCA_031428295.1 Segetibacter sp.
ATGAGTTTACTTTTAAGGGTCGTGGGAGACTACCACGTTGATAGGCTACAGGTGTAAAGTTGGTAACAGCAAAGCCGAGTAGTACTAATTGCCCGTAAGCTTTAATTTTTTAACCCCCAACCCCTAAAGGGGAGCAAGGGAAAATGATTACTTTATTTTTTACAACTTTTCCAATATGTTAACTTATTGAGTTATGAATTAAGAGTTTAGAATTATGAGTTGAACACTCATAACTCTAAACTCATAACTCTGAATTGCTTATGGTGGTTTTGCCGGGGGTGTTCACCTCTTCCCTTACCGAACAGAGAAGTTAAGACCCTCATGGCCGATGGTACTGGTATACCAACCGGGAGAGTAGGTAGCTGCCATATTTATTAAAGGCCGTCTCAATACTAAATTGAGGCGGCTTTTTGATTCTGGGTGCTGTATACGTTGCGGTATAGTTGACTTTTGTGGGTTCGGTGATAAAAAAATAAGATATAAGCCAACGTATGGCAGCTCTTGGTACACGAATGAATTTCTTTTGGTTTTTACTTACTTTTTAGGCAGTTTGCTTTAAGTTTTAGGGTGCTTTCTTCCTTAGGTTGTGGGCCATTGCCAGTAGGCCGGTTTCTATGGACATTTTTTCTTTGCCCCGAAGCATGAAGCGGGCAAGTTGTGGTTAACTTCTGGAGTTTATTCAAAGACACCTACAAAGCTTGGCGCAAAACAAACAACTCTGCCAATGCTTTTGCTACATAATTTTAATACCCCAACTACCCCAATTATTATAACGAGTGTTTGTATGCTTAAAACTCTTATCCAGTAAGGATGTATAAGTTATTGTCATAACTTAAATCGGACAATAATGATTTCATTATAAAATATTATCAAAGACATTTATTTGAATTGATGGCCTTGTCCCTATGCCTTTTACCTTAGCAGTTTGCCCGGTAAAATATGGCAGGCATTAAACCCATCCCTTTTTAACTGCCATAAAATTGAGTGCAACAGTATTGGTAGTATTTGTCTTTTTCAATAAATTTCTTCTATGCGTATCAACTGTGAGTTTACTTATAAATAGCTGTCCGCTTATATCTTCACTTTTGTTACCCTCAATCAGTAAAGTTAATATCTCCCTTTCTTTGCGTGTTAATTGGATGGTCGCCGATGAAAAATTCTTTTTTGCATTTACCCCTATATAAGAAGGTTCAACATTCAATCCTATAAATGATAAAACGGGCACTCCGCCTTGTTTAATGTGTGATATATCAGTATGTACGCCTAAGGTTCTAAGCAACCGGTTATTTTTATCACACTGTATGGTTACAACCTGCTACAGAATTCTGATATAGTCACCATCTTTTTTACGGATCCGGTTATCATATCTCACCTTGTAATTGGGTATTTGCTGGTAGGCAAGGGTTAAAAATATTCCTTTACTTTATTTTCGAAATTTAATAAGCACGGTTGGTCTTCTGGGTGAATGTTATTAACAAAAAAGGGGACATCCACTTCATCGGAATGGTACCATAGAATAGAGGTGATTTCGTTGCTTATCAGTTCAAAAACAGGATTGCTTTAGATTGAAGTTGTAATAATGATAATCCCCCACCTGGAAAAAGCTCAGCAACTTTTTATATATCTCTAAAGAAAACTTAAGTTCATCTTCACTTGCATCTTTGGCAATGCGTTTTCAAATCTTATTGGCCTCGTCCAAATCGGTGACTTTCATTTATTAGCTTTCATATAAAACTATCGAAAAATTACCTGTTTATTGGTATGTTTGATAAGCCTTGTGCGAATAGCTTTGTTACATTTGGGGCGGTATAATAAAGGGGCTGTATCAAAAGCCTCCAAAAATTGAAAGAGGGCGCTACAGTCAACAATTACCAATGGCAGGTTAATACAACGCAGGGATATATCAATGTTGAAGATGACAGTACATATACGGGGTCAAATTCCAGAAACCTTCAGTTAAATAAAATCTCCGGCAAGATCTCCGGCACCGAATACAGATGTTTGGTAGATGGTTATATCAGTAATCCCGTTCAGCTTAAGATATCTGATTTTTGGAATGGCTATATCAACAATGCATGGGAAAACTCCTTTAACTGGTGCTGTTTCGGAAAAGTACCTGATGCCAATACCGATGTCATCATTAACAGCGGCAACGTTATATTGAACTCAAATACAAT
>JANPPB010000695.1:0-5438 GCA_031428295.1 Segetibacter sp.
GAACCAATGATTTTAAGTTTGCCTTGCATAAGGAGGACTTTTTAGACGAAATAGGTAAGTTTTTTGGAATGCAGGATGTAAAACTAGGTTATGAGGATTTTGACAAGCATGTGGTGGTAAAAACCAATGATGAAGCAAGAATAAAACAGCTTTTGTCTGATGAAACGCTTCGCTTATTTATTGTGGCTTTTGAAGATGATTTTACGTTGAGTTTATCAAAAGATCATGAGGAAAAAGTGCTTGCCTTTGAAATAGAAAAAGGGATAACAGATGTGGCTGTTTTACAAAAGATATACAGCCAGTATGTGCAATTATTGAGGGCGGTTTAAAAAGCCAGAGGTACAGTTTGTCTTTTTATCAGCTTTTCCACTCCATATAATAAGGATAAAAACAAAAGTGCCCTTGAAGTATCTGGAAATTCATTATATATTTAAAAGATCATTAAAGCAATAACTAAATGCTAATGGGTTATAAAACACATATTTATTTTAATATCCAACTTTTTTTATCGCTCCGTCGTTTAATTACAGCAAAAATGTTTTCATTTAACCGGTAATTTTTAATGGCAGGTTTTTCTTTCGAACAATCGTGCCTTAAAGAGAAGATTATTTACAATAAACTTATTCTTTATTATTATTGCTAACAGTTTTAAAGGTAGTACCACCTCTCCACTATAGAAATTTTAATCCAATGCCGGTGCGCTGATTAGTAACCATTATAACAGTTCAGCATTCAGCTAAACTGTATGCCAAATAACTTATATTTCCATTTGCTACCGGGCTATTTTTTGAGATCCTAATTTTCTTTTTGACAGCCTTAAATATCGCTTAAACCAAAACAACTATGCTCTTCAAAAGCATGCTAACCCTGTTAGGGGGCTTTCTAAGTATTGTTTGTTTTACGCAAACCATTTCGCCTGCCGGACCACTATCCTTTTGCACCGATAACACTGTAAAAATAACTGCTGCCGGGGGAAGCTCCTACCAATGGTTGTTAAACGGCGTTGCAGTTAACGGAGGCAATCAGGCTGTTTTGGAGGTATCGGCGGCAGGCGATTACAAGGTAATCATCACAAGGTTGAATGGTACCGATACAACGCTTGGACCAGTTAAGGTAACCCAAAACGAAAACCCGGTAGTAGATTTTAGCCCTGATAAAAACAATGTTTGTTCGGGTTCACCGGTACAATTTAAAAGCGATGTTTCGGGTGGAAAGTTGCCCTATACATACAATTGGCTTTTTGGCGACTTGGCTACTTCCAACATTGCAGATCCTTCTCATTCCATAAAGGTAGTAGGCTGCGGAAACGAAACCTATCCAAATGATCTTATTATAAAAGACGCAAATGGCTGTACTTCAACAAAAACAAAATCAGTAACTATTCTGAAGGCGCCAGACGTTCAACTAAGAGATGTGAACACTTTTAACCCATTTAGCAATTGCTCAAATAACCCAACAGCTTCTACTCCACAATACACGCTAACGGTTGACAACATTTCGGATAAGAGTTGTGTGAATAATTATACAATTAACTGGGGCGATGGAAACAGCAATGTGGCACTAAGTAATGCAAGCTTCCCGCTTACACATACGTATACAAAACTTGGTGCATTCGATCTTGTATTAACGGGAACTGGAAGCAATGGTTGCATTAATTCT
This sequence comes from Segetibacter sp., assembly GCA_031428295.1. Taxonomy (GTDB): domain Bacteria; phylum Bacteroidota; class Bacteroidia; order Chitinophagales; family Chitinophagaceae; genus Segetibacter. The sequence continues at coordinate 1,660 of JANPPB010000695.1, forward strand.
AAAACCTATAAAATAGCAAACCAAAGTTTTCCGGATATTGGTATAGGAAAATTTGGTTCATCATCAGGATGCGATACCGTAGGAGTTTTTATTGCGCTTTCGTACTGGCAAAAAAATTCAATAGGAACTACTTATTTACTCACTTTCGGAGATGGCAGCACTAAAACCTTCGACCATCCAATAAATGCTAACTATACTGACGATACCACATTTCATGAATATGTAAAGTCACCCTGCCCGGCCCCATCGTTCCCGTTGTCGATTACTGCTACAAATGCCTGCAAAAGCGAAACCTTTTATGGCGGTACTATCGTGGTAAACATTCAACCAAAAGCAAGTTTTAACCCTGAGGGTAAGAATACCTGTACCGGCAAAAGCTTTTGTTTTACCAATACTACCACTAAAGGTTATTATAATAATTGTTCTACCCTTACTGAATATAACTGGGACTTTGGCGATCCTGCAAGCGGTGCGTTAAATAAGTCAAAGCTTGAAAACCCCTGCCACATTTATAATGCTCCTGGTGTGTATAGCGTTACCCTTACATCTGCAAACCCATGCGGCATATCCGCAGAAACACATGAAGTGTGTGTGATGGCGCCTCCTAAGGCTTTATTTCAGTTGGATACCAATAACGGATGTGTGCCTTTTAAACCTGTGGTACTCAATAAATCTGATACAGGATTATGCAAGGCTACATCATATCAGTGGGATGTAACCTATATATCAAATTATTGCGGAACAACATCATCATGGAGTTTTTTAGCAGGCTCAAACGCATCTTCCAAAAATCCGTCTTTCATCTTTAGCAACCCGGGCGAATACACAATTAAACTTACTGTTAAAAGTCCTTGTCAGGATGCTACCTATTCCGAAGTTGTAACTGTAAAAGACAAGCCTAATCTAAAACTGCCGGATGATGTAGCAACCTGCGGCGTTTTTAATTACAATCCTAAAATATTGCTGCCTGTCTGCGAAACCAGTTTTATCAATTACAACTGGGCATTCCAGGGCGGCACTCCTGCTGTGTCATCTGACGTTTCACCGGGGCTCGTAAGTTTTAGTAATGCCGGCTCACACCTTATTTCGATACAAGCTACAAACAGTTGCGGCGAGACTGCTTTAAACCAGAATTTCCTAATTAACCCAACTCCTGACTTGAATACCCAGATAGATAGGTCTTTTTGTATCGGCGAAAACACCGGAAATCTTCCCCTCACCAGTGGTAATAATGCCATTATCACCTGGACCAACACAAACCCCGTAATTGGACTGGCAGCATCAGGAAGCGGAAATATCAACAGCTTTACGACAACAAACAACACTACTTCGGTAGTTAGCTCTACCATAAACGTTACAGCCAAACTGGGCAATTGTAAAACCACCGTTTCTTTTAAGATAACGGTCAACCCTAAACCGCCGCCACCATTGGTAACAGCCAATTTTTATTATTGCCTGGGTGATGTTGCCACAGCATTATCCACTAATTCTGCCGAAACAATTTTGTGGTATGCCCAATCCACCGGCGGTACCGGTTCACCTAATGCGCCAATTCCGGAAACTACAACTGAGGGAAGCTTTAACTATTACCTGTCTGCGACTACTGCAAGCGGTTGCGAAAGCGACCGGTCTAAAATCACAGTGACCATTAAGCCTGTTCCCGCCATCAGCGACAACTCCTTTAGTAGTCCGTCAACCTGCGGCGCAGCTACAGGAAGCATAACCTTAAAAGGACTAAAGTCAAACACAATTTATGTGGTTCGCTATACTAAAGCGGGCATTGCTCCCCTAACACAAAACATTAATACCAATGCAGCAGGCACAGTAATAATTACCGGGCTAAGTGCAGGTACCTACAGCAACATCAGTGTGGATTTAAATGGCTGTATTTCAAAAGAATCCGGGCCGTTTTTACTAAGTGATCCTACAACGCCGCAAGCACCGGATGTTAGCAGTAATGGTCCAATATGCAGTACTAAGGATATAAAGCTAAATGCTGTTACTGCACTTACCGGCATAGTTACCTATCAGTGGTCGGGGCCGAACAGTTTTACCAACATCAACGCTTCACCAACCATTTCTAATGTGTCTACCCTTGCCTCCGGCGATTACATGGTAACCGTAAAGCAGAACAATTGCACATCGTTGCCTGCAACTACTAAAGTGGTTGTTAACGCTACACCAATTCTGTCGGGTACAACCAACAACGGACCATTATGCGACACTTCGACCATCGAACTAAAGACGACATCAACACCAGCCGCTGCAACTTATGTATGGTCGGGTCCTGCAGGATTTAGCAGCACCGATCAAAATCCTTCTATTGGCAAAGCAACTATGTCAAACGGAGGAATTTATACTGTTACAGCAACGTCTGTAATTGGTAATTGCGTTTCATTGCCGGCTTCTACAGTAGTTTCTTTAAAGCCGGTGCCTGTTATCATTGCAAGCAACGCCACCAGCCCCGCTGCCTGCGGTACAGCTACAGGCACTATTACATTAAACGACCTCTCGCCCAATACATCCTACCAGGTTTCATATTTAAAAAATGGTAGTCCTGCCACCGCCACTTTACAAGCAAACGGTAGTGGCAACGTTACTATTTCTACTCTAACAGCTGGTATGTATAGCAATATAAAAGTGGACTTAAATGGGTGTGCTTCCAACATGGCGGGGCCATTTACGTTAGCAGATCCCAACCCGCCGGCTACCCCAATAACACAGGCAAGCGGACCACTATGCAGCGGTAATACGCTGAACCTGAAAGCAACATTAAACGAAAGCGGCACCAAATTTTACACCTGGCAGGGACCAAATAATTTTACGTCGTCGGATCAAAATCCCGTTCTGCCCAATGTTCGTTTAGTAGATGCGGGAACCTATAAAGTGACGGTCACCGTCAACAGTTGTGTTTCTGCTCCGGGAACAATTGATGTGGTAATCAATCCTACGCCGGCACAACCAGTTATTACTACTAACACGCCTGTTTGTAGCGGCAATACGATCACGTTAAGCACTCCTGCCAACGACGATTATATGTATGCCTGGACTGGCCCGAACTCATTTACTGCTTCAACAGCAAATCCAACTATACCAAATGCGAATTTGATCAACGCAGGCAATTACCAATTGGTTGTAACAACCATCTCAGGTAAGTGTCCCTCGCCAATGGCAAGTGCACCGGTAGTTGTCAATCCAACACCTGTAATTGCTTCGGCTTCCTCAGCCAGCCCTACTGCCTGTGGCACAGCAACCGGTTCCATTGTTTTGCAGGGATTAACGGCTAATACATTGTATAGTGTCAGCTATTTTAAAGATGGATCACCGGCAACCCAAAGCATCACTGCTACAGCCACCGGAGCATTGACTATTGCCAATCTAACTGCAGCAACTTATACCAACATACAGGTGCAGCTCACGGGTTGCCCTTCCAATATCGTCGGTCCATTTACATTGGCTGACCCCAACCCACCGGCAACACCTACTGCAGGGGCAAATGGCCCCTTGTGTAGCGGCAACACTCTAAACCTGACTGCAACATCTGGGGAGACCGGCACAAAATCGTATGCATGGCAGGGACCAAATGGTTTCACATCTGCTGCCCAGAACCCGGCAAAACCGAACGTCGCTTTAGCTGATGCGGGCACTTATAAAGTGACCATCACCATCAACAATTGTGTATCTGCTCCAGGAAGGATTGATGTGATAATCAATCCGAGTCCGGCGCAACCTGTTATTACTACTAACACCCCGGTTTGCAGTGGCAATAGTATAACGTT
>JANPPB010000696.1:0-1907 GCA_031428295.1 Segetibacter sp.
CAGTTCTTTAATATGATTGAGCAATATTGGTTCAGTTACCATTTGCGTCATATATGGATTGGCATTATTGCCAAAGATGGTTGGTGGTATTTTAGTAATGATGTTAGCCGGATTTACATTGATGGCTACGCCTGAGACCAAAGGCATTTGAACATCGGTAAAAGTTGGAGCAACAAATGTTTTGGGGATCCACTCATTCATAAAAAACCCGATGCTTGCAGCAGTTTCGGGATCGGTTGGTGTAGTAGGTGTTATTACAATGGCAGTGTCGCGGGGAGGCACAACAATTGGAACAACAGCTCCTTTTTTGCAAGAACCTAATACACAAACAAGCAGTAATAATTTATAGACTTTCATCAGGCAATTTCAATTGTATAGCAAATAATAGGCAAACCTAACGGATACCAGTACCGCAGTGAAGACAGATTTTACCTATTGTTGATGTTATATTAGCACGGACGATAAGTCATTGAAAATTTACAATTATTTCGATCTGAACGGAACGATTTAGCAGATACAATGTTTCAGCGTTAACATCTGCTTTATAAATCGTTCCATGGGGTCTGAATTCACCCTTGTAGTTTCGAACAATTGTATTTTATTAAGGTCATTAAAAATACAAAGGACTGAACGCAATGGTTAGAAATTCAAAAAATAGCAACCTGATAATAGCTATTATAAGTAACGAAAATGATAGAAACCAACCAATGGCCCGGTTACTAAAATAAAATATTCGTGAAAGAAGAACGAGGTCTTACTTGCATAGGAATAAGCAATAATTAAGTTGCCTCAATCATGTATGCATCATTTGTAAACGTTGCACTTCCCAATAAAAAGCAATACTTTAGTCATCCTCATTTTATAAATTATCAAACCATCCAATTATGTTTCAAAAGAAGATTATTGTAGTATTTGGTGCAACCGGTGCCCAGGGAGGCGGCCTGGCTAAGGCCATCCTTAATGACAAAAACAGTGAGTTTTCAGTACGTGCTGTTACACGTGATGTTAACTCTGACAAAGCAAAAGAACTGGCCAATTTAGGAGCTGAAGTTGTTGCAGGTGATGTTGATGATATAGAGAGTTTAAAGAAGACTTTAGCGGGTGCTTATGGTGCTTATTTCGTTACATTTTTCTGGGCACATTTTTCACCCGAAAAAGAAATGGCTGAAGCAAAAAGTATGGCCCTGGCTGCTAAAGACGCGGGTCTAAAACATGTGATATGGTCAACGCTTGAGGATGTAAGAAAATATGTACCTCTTGAAGATAACAGCCTTCCAACGCTACATGGGAAATATAAAGTTCCGCACTTTGACGGCAAAGGCGAATCAGACCAATTTTTTATAGATGCAGGCGTACCGGTTACTTTTTTGCTGGCTTCCTATTACTGGGAAAACCTGATATATTTTGGCATGGGACCAAAGCGTGGCGAGGATGGAAAGCTGTCGATCACCTTCCCCATGGGCAACAAAAAAATGGCAGGTATTGCAGCCGGTGATATTGGAAAATGCGCCTATGGAATATTTAAAAAAGGAGAAACTTTAATGGGAAAAAGAATTGGTATTGCAGGCGACCAACTGACTTGTACAGAAATGGCCGGGGCAATATCAAAAGCTATAGGCGAGGAAGTATCGTACAACGAAGTTACCCCTGATCAATACCGCTCATTTGGATTTCCCGGAGCTGACGACCTGGGAAATATGTTTCAGTTTTATCGTGACTTTGATGAAGTATGTAACAGCATACGCGATGTAAACGGCTCGAGAGAGCTTAATCCTGAATTGAAATCGTTTGATGCCTGGCTTGAAGAAAATGCAAGCCGAATTCCGATTTAGTTATTTGGGGTTTGAAAGAAAACAATGATGATAACTGGTATTTCCTCAGCAAGTATCAAAAGAGTTAGCATTGAG
>JANPPB010000697.1:0-2367 GCA_031428295.1 Segetibacter sp.
GGATAAACTTCAAAAAATGTTTTAGCATATTGGTGCGATGTGTTTCCTATATCTCCCCTCTTGGCATCAGCAATGGTAAAGTGGGTTGCAGGAATATAATCAAGCGTTTGCGCTAATGCTTCCCAACCCTTTATGCCCTGTGCCTCATAAAAAGCAGTATTCAATTTATAGCTTACGCAATAATCTTTTGTCGAATCAATAATGGCTTTATTAAACTGAAATACCGCATCAGGCTGCGACACTATATGAGGAGGTAACAAATCAATATCAGTATCCAGACCTACGCACAGATAGCTACCTTTCAAATGTATTTGCTCTATCAACTGGCTTCTGTTCATGCAATTATTTATGGGCAACTAAAATTTAAGATTCGGGTAATCGGTAATTAGGCCATCCACTCCCATATCTTTCAAAACCTTCATTTTTTGAACATCATTAACTGTCCATGGGATGACCTGAATGCCTTTATCATGGCAAGCCTTTATCAGCGATGAGGTAACTAAACTATAGGCGGGGCTGAAAATGGTTGGTGTAAATCCTAACTCCTGCAATTGAACATTAAGAACTCGATTATCAAAGTCTTCAATCAACAAGGCTGTTTTTATACCAGGAAAATTTGCGTGTAAATATTGCAGCGTACGTGGATCGAATGATTGAATAATGACCCGGTCTTCAATCTTTTTATTGCGAATAACGTCCATCAGCAATTCAACAAATTCGGCGGGAGAAGGGTGAAACAAATTATCAGTAGATGGTTTGGTTTTAGTCTCAATATTATAAAAAGGCAGCCGAAGGTTTTTCGATTGACAATAAGCTTCAACGCTATCAATTACGGCAGACAATAAAGGTTTTGTAGCCCTCATTTTCTGCTGCTGCTTAAACTTAGGATGCGGCTTCAGACCTACATCAAAAGTTTGCGTTTCAGCATATGTCATGCCATATATATTCAAACTCTTTTCCCCGGCTTCGGTTACATAGGTGCCTATGGGTTTGGTAGTTATTTCATGATTAAAGAAAGGCTCATGGCTGAGTATAACCTGCTTATCCTTTGTAACAACCGCATCCATTTCCAGCGTGGTAACACCCAGGTCTATGGCTTTAATCATGGCAGGAATGGTGTTTTCCGGCATCAGCCCCCTGCTTCCCCTGTGGCCCTGAAAATCAAAAGTTTTTGAAATTGCATTCATTTTAGGCGAACATGAATTGAACATCAAAAGAGCGATAAGTAAGTAAGGAAATCTTTTAAGCTTCATGTAGTTGTATCTTAATAAAGTTGCTTAATAAGTGCAAAACTTTATGCAACTTATACTTCTTCATTTTTCTATTACAGTTTTTTCTATCAATCTTTGGCCAGGAGATGCTGAAATAAATTCAGCATGACGGCAATGATCAACCACTAACTATCTGTCAACTGTCATCTAACAACTTCCAATCAAGCCCGTTTCTTCGTGCTTCTTTGAGTACTTGCTGCCTTAGTGGTTCAAAATCATCCAACCAACAACGAACAACTATCAACGATCTGTCAACTGTCATCTTACATCTAACATCTCCTTCTCAACCACCTGAGCCACATGCTCTGCATTCATATTTGCATTGCGCATCGATATACTCCTGGCAGCCGCACCTGCAAAATCCTTAAATGCCTGCTTCGTTACTTCATCATCACTCATCATAATTGGTATGCCTATATCTCCACCTTCCCTTATGCTCTGCACCAATGGTATCTGGCCCAAAAAAGGAAGATCATATTCTTCAGCCAACCTCTTACCACCATTCTTACCAAAAATGTAATATTTATTGTCAGGCAATTCTGCCGGGGTAAAGTAACTCATGTTCTCCACCAGCCCTATAATGGGCACTTTAATTTGAGCCTGTCCAAACATAGCAATAGCTTTCTTAGCATCAGCCAGCGCAACGTCCTGTGGAGTAGTAACTACAATTACCCCTGTAACCGGCACAAGTTGTACCAACGTTAAATGAATGTCCCCCGTGCCGGGTGGCATATCAATAACCAGGTAATCCAGCTCTCCCCACAAAACTTCTGTAACAAACTGCCTGATGGCGCTGCTTGCCATCGGTCCACGCCAAACCACCGCATTTTTTTCATCAACCAATAAACCTATGCTCAACAGTTTAATACCATACTGTTCCAGCGGTACAATCATCCCCTTGCCATCCACTTCCTTCATCATGGGCCGCTCACCACGAACGCCAAACATAATAGGTACACTCGGTCCATAAATATCAGCATCCATCAAACCTACCTTAGCGCCTCCCTGCGATAGCGACATGGCAAGGTTTGCCGAAACCGTACTTTTGCCCACGCCACCCTTTCCACTAACCACAGCAATAATGTTGCGAACATTC
>JANPPB010000698.1:0-3919 GCA_031428295.1 Segetibacter sp.
TGGCAATCGTTCATCAACCTGCGCATTTCAGGAAAATAATGAGCCAGTTCATTTTTTTTAATATCCACTACGCCCAATTCTCTCAAACCCGGTGTATCAATAATTTTACCGCCAAAAGGCAGATCGAACATTTCGGCAAAAGTGGTGGTATGCAAACCCTTACCACTCCAGTCGCTCACCTCCTGGGTTTTTAAATCAAGCTTTGGAAAAATAGCATTAATAAACGTTGATTTACCCACGCCGCTATGTCCGCTTAACAGGGTAACCTTGTCTTTCAATAACTCTTTTATTTCTGTTACCCCTTCGTTATTAGCCAAACTGGTAAGCATAACAGTGTATCCGCAGGCTTCATATATTTCTTTTACTTCGGCAAATTTCTCCAATTCCTTTTTACCGTATACATCAGCCTTATTAAATACAATAACAGCAGGTATATGATACGCCTCCGACGATACCAGGAACCTGTCTATAAATCCCTGCGATGTTTTAGGATCTTTTAGCGTAGCAAACAACATGGTTTGGTCGAGGTTGGAACCTACAATATGGTGTTGCCTTTTGTTATGGGGCGAAGAACGGGCAATATAATTTTTACGATCATCAATGCCGGTAATCATCGCATTGTCATCAGTCTCATGTTCTTTTTGCATGGTAACAACATCGCCAACTGCAATAGGATTGGTTGAGGTTAGTCCTTCAATTTTAAGCACTCCTTTTATGCGGGCATTGTAAAACTTACCATCTGCTGACTTAACCGAGTACCAGCTACCTGTTGATTTATAAACGAGACCCTTCATGCTGAAAATGGTATTTACCCTAATACTCTACTGCTTTGGTACAGCTTTGTTTTAAGTAATGAATAACAAAAATATTTAAAGGAAAGGCGATGAAAGCAAATTTGAAATGTATTTAAGAACTGCAAGTAAAAGTTTTTAGAATCAGACTGAAATCGTTCTACGGAAACTTTTTAAACACAGTGTAGCGCAAAACAATTTCAAGTAACAATAAACCAAAGGCAGCAAGCAACCACGGTAAATACTCTTCAGTAAAACGATTATAACTGGTAACTTCTATTTTCGATTTTTCAAGCTGGTTGATGCTGGTATAAATCTTTTTAAGCGCTTCGCGATCTGTAGCGTGAAAATATTGACCACCCGTTTCGTTTGCTATATCTTTTAAAAGATCTTCATTAAACTCCAGCTTTTTTTTGGTGTTCATTTTACCAAAAGGGGTTTCTACCTGCTCATCAATTTCTTTTTCAGACCCAACACCAATGGTATACACTTTTATTTTATAAAGCCTGGCCATTTCTTTGGCAATATCCGGTGGAATGGTACCCCCAAAATCAACACCATCAGTTAATAAAATAACAATCCTGCTTTTAGTTTTAGAGCTTTTGAGTCTATCAACACTGGTAGCCAAACCAGAACCTATTGCTGTACCATCTTCAGTTAAATAACCACTTTTTACATTGCTTATCTGGGCCATAACCGTATTGATATCTGTGGTTAGCGGGCATAAAGTAAAACTCTGGCGGCTAAAAATTACCACTCCAATTCTATCGCCTGCACGGCCGCTTACAAAGTCGAGCGCCACGTCTTTCGATGCCTGCAAACGGTTGGGCAAAATGTCTTTTTCCGTCATACTGCCGCTTATGTCAAAACACAGTATTATGTCAATGCCCTGGCCTTGCGTTTGTTGCTCTGTAAATTTATGCTGAGGACGGGCAAGCGCAACTATAAGCGATGCAATAGCAAAGCACCTCAACACAAAAGGAAAATGTTTTAACCAGGTTCTGTTGCTACGTACCTCGCTTATAAAATGAGTGGTAGTAATTATCATAGAACCCTGTCGGGCCATATTATTTTTTCTATACCAAAAAATTAGAATGGGTATGATTACCAACAAACCCAACAAATAGGGATAGGCGAAGCTGATAGTTTTAAACCAGTCGTATAACATCAGCTTCTTTTAAATTTTGGTTGAACACGTTCGGTTTCTGCTGCTACACTTTCAATCATTTGTAATGCAACCGGTATAGATTGTTCGTTTTCAAAAGCGGGTGGCTGGTATTTAGCAAACTTAACCGTATCGGCCAAACGCAGTAGTTGCAAAAACGAGGTTTTGATATCCTGGTTTACAGGTAACGAATGCAGGTTAACCATCCACTCATCGGTTGTTTGTTGTAAAGATTTATGACGCAATTGCAAATGAAAGAACTGCCGCGTTATATTAGTTAATTGCTGGTAATGTTGCTTTACGCGGTTTTGGCCAAAATGGTTCTCTGCCTTCAATTTATTAAGCTCCTGCCTTGCCCACTCAAGTGGAGAAAGATTACCCGTAAGTGTTGGCACTTTTACAGCAACAGCCCTTTTTTTGCGCATTAATATTATGATGGCTACAAGAGAGATAAGGGTTATTAAAGCTATTAAAATAATAATGAGGTAAGAGCTCTGCTCCTCTACTTCTATAATGTCTTTTATATCGTGGTAGTCTTGCAGTTCGGATACATCTACCGGCAGTACATCTAACTCAATTGGCGGAGTTGTATAGTTAACATTATTACCGCCAACAAGAGTAAGGGCGGGTAATTGCCAGTGACCGCTATCGAACGATGTTATGGCTATGTTTTGTTGGTAAATAGTATTACCTGCAATGTCTATGGTATCAATCTTACTACGATTAACAACTTCCAAATGATTGATGGTATCTGGCAAGTTGAACCATTGGATAATGCTTTGAATGTTGTCAGTTTTCAGCAGGAGGTTTATCTGTTCGCCAATTAGTATTTTATCCCTGTCTACTGTTGCGGTAACTGCCTGCCCAAACGAAACTCTGGCGCTACAAAAACTAATTAAACCAAATATCAGAAACTTATATGTTGTGTAGTGCTTCACTTATGCTCTTCGAATAAAAAATTGTTGTAACAGTTTTACATAATCTTCCCCTGTAGCCACCTGCATCAGGTCGGCCCCGGCTTTTCTAAAATTTACTTTAGCATCAGTAAGCACCTTTAAAAATTGCTCATGGTATTTAAAACGGGTAAATGTATCGCTTGTATCCAGTAACATAGTTTTGCCGGTTTCGCTATCCATTACCTGCAGCAAACCTGCATTGGGTAAATTTTCATCCCGTTTATCGTATACCTGTATGCCTACTACATCGTGCCGTTTTGCAGCTACGCGTAATACATCGTGGTAACCTGCATCAGCAAAATCGCTTAGCACAAAAACAATGCTTTTATGCCTGGTAGCATTATTTAAAAATTTAAGGGCTTTAACTATTTCGGTGTGTGCCGAGTGTGGCTTGAAACTTAACAATTCACGCACCATATACAATACATGGTCGCGGCCTTTTTTAGCAGGGATAAACCGCTCTACTCTGTCACTAAAAAAGATCAACCCTACTTTATCGTTGTTACTAATGGCAGAGAAGGCCAGCACTGCACACATTTCGGTTATCAGGTCTTTTTTGCTCTGCCTGAATGTTCCAAACAAACTGCTGGCACTAACATCAATTAATAAATAAACAGTCAGTTCCCTTTCTTCCTCAAACAGCTTGCTATAAGGATGACCCATACGGGCAGATACATTCCAGTCAATAAACCGGGTATCGTCCCCAGCCTGGTATTCCCTAACTTCTTTAAACGACATACCCCTGCCTTTAAACGCAGTATGGTACTCACCCGTAAACAAGTGATTGGTAAGCCGTTTGCTTGTAATCTCCAGCTCACGAACCTTTTTTAGTATGTCGGCGGTAGTCATGGGGAAGTTGATAGTTGGTGGTTGCTTAATTCGTTGGTCGTTGGTAGTTGGTCGTTGGTGATTGCTTAATTCGTTGATCGTTGATCGTTGGTGATTGATGGTTGCTTAATTTGTTGGTAGTTGGTGGTTGGTGGTTGCTTAATTCGTTGGTCGTTGGT
>JANPPB010000699.1:0-8139 GCA_031428295.1 Segetibacter sp.
TGATTTTTTTGATAAACATGGATGGGACGACGTGATTGACCTGGATTATTCGAACGAAGAGGTGCGGGTGGAAATGATAAAGGCCATGAGTTACTGGATACAAGAAACCGACATAGACGGCTTTAGATGCGATATGGCTCACCTGGTTCCCTTGGATTTTTGGACGAGGGCACGGACTGAAATAGCTACTATTAAGGCGGATCTTTTCTGGCTGGCCGAAACCGAAGATGTTATTTACATCCTGGCCTTTGATGCTATGTATGCATGGGAGTTGTTGCATACTATGGAAAAATTGTATAAGGGCGAAGCTACTGTTGCACAACTGGATAAAGTATTAGAAAAATACAGCAATCGTTTTCCTGAAGAGGCTATTCATTTGGCTTTTACCAGTAATCACGATGAAAACTCGCATAGCGGAACTGAGTACGAAAGAATGGGGAAGGCTGCCAAAGCATTTGCGGTGTTAACCGCCACATGGAAAAATTGTATGCCACTGGTGTATAGCGGACAGGAGTTACCCAATCAAAAAAGATTGCTGTTTTTTGACAAAGACGAAATTGAATGGACAGGTACTTGCTGGCTTCATGATTTTTATAAATCGTTACTTGAACTACACCGAAGCAACCCGGCCCTGCATACCTCAAATAAAAACAATGTAACTGCCCGCATACAAACCAATGACAACGAAAATGTATTTGCATTTACCAGGCAAACTGGCAACGACCAGGTTTTGGTTTTATTAAACCTTTCTGCACTAAATGTAATAAAAGTGCAGATTGACAACACCGCAATTAAGGGCCACTACAAAAGCGCCTTCACCGGTTTTGAATATACTTTTTCGGGCAATGAAATTTTTGAATTGAATGCCTGGGATTACCTGGTTTACTATAAAATGGAATTAGGGTAATAAGGCAATTCCTAATACCTGGCTTTATTAATAACAAAGGACTTTCGAAATCGAAAGTCCTTTATATGTTACAGCAGCTTTAATAGCTACTTAACTAATCTCCTCCAAGATTTAAAGGGTAACCATAGCTGCCCTCGTAACCCGGATAAATCCCCTCTAACTTAACAGTGTATCCTTTGGCTTTTTCCAAAGCAAGGCGCAATTCATCCAATGTATTTATAGGTTGACCATTAATGCTGATAATCACAAAATTATCCTGCATTTTTGTTTTACTCAACAACCCAGTACCTACCGATTTTACCAAAACACCACCCGCAATATCGTAGCTGGCTGCTTTCTTTTTATCAATCGTTTCTAACGTACCACCCAGCCTGTCAATGATGGTTTGCGTTTTAACTACATCAAAATTTCCCACCTTATTTTTCAGCATAAGGTTTACTGTATTTTCTTTGTTATTACGAATGTAAGACAGCGAAATTTTATCACCTGGCTTGTAACGCGTAACCTGCTCTACCATCTCAGGTCCTGTTGAAACGGCAACGCCATTTATCTTCGTAACAATATCTCCTTTTTGAATACCTGCCACAGTTGCAGCCCCATCCTTAGTAACATCAGATACAAAAACACCATCACCCTCTTTAAATCCAATGTCTTTCTTTTGCTCCTCGCTTAAATTTTCTACCGGGTAACTAATACCCAGGTAAGCCCTTTGAACAGTTCCAAACTTAATAAGGTCGTTCACCATCTTTTTTACAATATTTACCGGAATAGCGTAGGAGTATCCGGCATAGCTTCCTGTTGGAGAGGCAATGGCGGAGTTGATACCAATCAACTGCCCATCCGTATTAATTAAAGCGCCACCACTATTACCGGGATTAACGGCTGCATCTGTTTGTAAAAAGCTCTCAATCGGTGTTTCGCTCTGGCGCCTGTTGATACCAATAGAACGTGCCTTGGCACTAATGATACCGGCAGTAACTGTAACGTCAAGGGTTAAAGGATAACCTACGGCCAGCACCCATTGTCCCAGTTTAACCTCATCACTATTACCATATACCAGGTAGGGAAAATTCGTCCCTTCAATTTTAAGTACGGCAATATCACTGCTGGGATCGGAACCTACCAAAGTTGCTTTATAAGATTTTTTGCTGTTGAGGGTAATATCAATATCGTCAGCACCATCAATTACGTGATTGTTGGTAACAATATATCCATCGTTGCTGATCAATACACCACTGCCACTGGCCCTTTGCTCAGGTATAGTTTGAGAGCGTGGGGAGTTAAACAAATCACCAAAATCATCCCCAAAAAGATCAGAAAAAGGATTACGTCCGCGGGGCAAATTATTGCTAACCTGCCTTGCTTTTGTCTTTGTTTTAATATGCACCACAGCGGGTGTAGATGATGTGGATGCTGCCGTAAAATCTACCGCACCATTTTGAGGAATCTTATCAAAAAAACCGGCATAGTTAACCGGTAACTTACCTTCCTGTTGCTTGCCGGCCATCTGGTGCTCCTGAAGTTTTGAATAACCCCAGACACTTAACAGTGCTGTTGAAGCACTAATAAATACTATTAAAAAAATGCTTTTAAGTTTCATCATGTCTAGTTTAAATCTTTTTTTAAAGTTAGTCAAATTACATGCCTGTCAGAGAGCAAACTAATAAATGTGACGTATTGAATGATACAACACTAATCCAATTAACAAATAATTGACGAAGGTTGTCGTATTTGATTTTTTAGCTGAAAACTTGTCAGTATTGAATCCAGAGAATAACAACTTCTTTCGTGAAAAAGTTGTTGCAAATAATAGATCCGTATCATTTGCTCAGTTGAGTTCAGTTAAAAACTTCATCGTATCAACTCCGTCAGCATAATCTGTTAACGATGGAGATTGTGCACTGCCAAACGGAATGCCTGACTTTGATACAATACACTGAACATCTTCATTACCTTCTAAACTTTTGAGTAGTTGTTCAATGCCAGTATAATATTGATAGTGGAGTTGGCTGATGGCCGTGAACAGACTTTCATTTTGGTTGAGCAAAGTAGCACCGTTGGTCATGTACATTTTATTCCCCATCATTAATAGTGCAAGCTGGTAGTCGTAATTGTGCCGGTACTTGTGGTAATCCATAAAGTGTTCATACTTGTTTAAAGCCTTTAGCAATGGCTCAAAATGGTAACCTTCGGGCACATATAATTTTGTTACGTTCCGGCAGCCAAGGCCAAAATACATTTGCACATCGTCAGCTAATTGTTCCAGGTCATGGCTGGTTTCATTGCCATCCAATATGGCCACACTCGTTCTGTTGCGGCGAATGATATGGGGAAATTTTCCAAAGTAATAATCAAAGTATCGGCTGGAATTATTGCTGCCGGTGGCAATGTAGACTTCGCAATTGGTGAGCTTGTCCGCAAACAAAATCAAATCTTCAACTTCACTATCCCATGCTATAAGTTTAGCAACAAGGTGCGGTATCAGCACCTCATCCTTTGAAGATAATTTTATAACCTGCCTGTGCCCTGTTATAAAAATGCATAGCATATCGTGAAAGCCAACCATTGGTATGTTACCCGCCATTACCAGGCCTATCTTTTTTGGATGCTCATTTATTGAAGGCACTTTATACTGCCCTACCCATGTTTCCAGTTTTGTTTGATTGAGAAATTGTTTACTGATAGATGCTGAAGCCTGCTCTATAAATTCGGGTATAAACCATGGATTAACACGTGCAGCCTTTTGCTTTGCCGTTTGCCATCCCAAATCATTTTCATTCATATATTTACCCAGACGGGCTAACAGCTCAATTCTTCGTTGTAAAATCATTTCACCACCTTATTTTTGCTAAGCAAAAGTACATTGATAAACCTCATATAAACCTTTCAAAAATGGCAATAAAAATAACAGATGAATGTATAAACTGCGGCGCTTGCGAACCTGAATGTCCTAACAATGCTATATATGAAGGTGGTGTGGAATGGGCCATCAGCGATGGCACAGCAGTTAAAGGAAGTTTTACTTTATTGGATGGTACTGTGGTAGATGCCAACCAAAGAATGGCTCCTGTAGCAGTAGACATCTATTACATTACGCCAAACAAATGCACCGAGTGCCAGGGCTTTCACGAAGAACCACAGTGTGCTGCGGTTTGCCCGGTAGACTGTTGCGTACCTGATGAAATGTACCAGGAGACTGTAGAAGAGTTATTGGGAAAGAAAGAAAAAATGCATTTGTAAGGCAGGTTGATGTGCATAAGTTTACTTGTTGAAGCTTGTGGTGCAATTGTTTAATTGGTAGCTTAGTAATTCAAACGTTTCAATTATTTGCCGGCATCAAAGCCGGCATCATACAGGCGGGTGATATTTCCCGTTTAAGAGTGAAGGTCTATGCCTTCACTCTTTTTTTGTATTCATTTGTATACAGGATTGAATTAGGTAAGCTTTTTCCAGGATAAGAAGTTTTGGTAAATGATGTAAGTTATCCTGCATGGTCAGCCCTCTCCCACAATTTTCTCAGTCAGTAAAACTTCCTTTTAATACCTTCAATTTTAAATTTAAGGTTTGGTGAAAAATACGTTGCTATTAATCTTCTTTCTGATTGGAAATGCTTGTTTTGCACAAAAGTCTTATTGGCAGCAGGAAGCAAACTTTACCATTACTGTCTCGTTAAATGATGTCAATCACACACTGGATGGTTTTGAAACGATTGAATATACCAATCACTCACCTGATACCTTAACTTTTATTTGGTTTCATCTTTGGCCCAATGCTTACAAAAACGATCGAACCGATTTTAGTGAGCAATTACTAAATAATGGAAGGACAGACTTTTATTTTTCAAAGGCGGCCGACAAGGGGTACATCAATCGATTAGATTTTACTGCCGATAATTTAAAGGCAGCCCTGGAGTTTACCCCACAGCTTGACATTGTAAAATTAGTGTTACCCAAACCGCTTGCCCCCAACCAAACAACGAATATTAGCACCTCTTTTCATGTACAATTGCCTTACAATTTTAGCCGCGGCGGCCATATAGGCAACAACTACCAGGTAACGCAATGGTTTCCAAAACCGGCAGTTTACGATGCAAAAGGATGGCATGCCATGCCCTATTTAGACCAGGGTGAGTTTTACAGCGAGTTTGGCTCCTACGATGTTCAAATTACTTTACCGTCCGCTTACAATGTTGCAGCCACAGGAAAGCTGCAAAACTTAGAAGATTTGGAGTCGATAAAAAAAACCGGAAAACCTCTAACAGCAAATACAAACAGAACATGGCACTACCGGCAAAATACGATTCATGATTTTGCATGGTTTGCATCGAAAGATCTGGTTGCACAATATGATACCACATTGTTACCTGGTGGAAAAACGGTAGACATCTTCAGTTATTACAAAACTTCCAGCGAAGCCTGGAAAAAAAGTCTTCAATATGCAAAAGATGGCTTGCGATATTACAGCAGCCGTTTGGGGGATTATCCCTACGATGTTGTGAGTATTGTAGAAGGAGCTGAAAACATAAGCAGTGGTGGCATGGAATATCCTACCATAACGCTTATTACTACTAATGAAACCGGCAGGCAATTAGACGCTACCATTGTTCATGAGATAGGCCATAACTGGTTTTACGGAGCCCTTGCAAGTAACGAACGGTTGCATGCCTGGATGGATGAAGGCATGAATACTTTCTATCAAAAAGAATACGAAGCGCAGAAATATGGAAACAGCAACACCCTGCAGGCAAGGGCAAAGGGTTTTGCAAATAAGTTGCCTGATGATGAAGAACAGTTGGTATTGCAAACTATGGTTCAATTGGCAAAGGATGAACCGATTGACAAACCAGCAACCAGTTATAGCCAGGTAAATTATGGTTTGTCGGTGTATGTAAAAGGCGCTGCCTGGATGAAACAACTGGAGACCAAATTGGGTAAAACAGTATTCGATAACAGCATGAAGGACTACTATCGTCAATACGAGTTTAAGCACCCTTACCCTGATGATTTTCGCAAGTCAATGGAAAGTTCCTCTCAACACAGCCTTGCCGAAAACTTTAAACAACTCTACACAAACGGTGCTTTAAATCAACCTATTCATCGCACCATAAAGCCATCCTTTTTATTGAATTTAAAAGAGACAGATCGATACCATTACATTAACATAGCACCTGCATTCGGCTATAACAGGTACGATAAACTAATGGCTGGAGTACTGGTCCACAACTACCAGCTACCATTAAATAAGTTTAATTTTTTTGCTGGAGGTTTGTATGGCAGTGGCTCAAAAAAACTAAATGGTTTTGGCAGGGCTTCTTATACGTCACGGAAGAAATACAAGGATGTTGAAGCGGCCATCAGCCTGTTTAATTTCTCGAAGAATGATTTTTCATTTATTAAAAATAAGTTCTTAAATCCTCGTATCCGTCGCATTGTGCCTTCCATAAAAGTTACGCTGTACGATAAAGACCCATCGTATAATCGAAGCTGGACGTTCGCCTTTAAAACCTTTCTTTTAAAGGAAGATGAACTAAAATTTTCTACCGTAATAACGGGAACGGATACGGTTGATATGGTGGCCCTTCAATCGGGCAATACCACCATCAATCGCTTATCGGTGACGTATGCAGATAACCGTTTGCTTTACCCTTATTCAGTTAATTTTTTGGCCGATCAGGGAAAAGATTTTTTAAGAGCCGGACTAACCGCAAACTACTTTTTTAATTATGCCGATAATAAGTCTGGCTTGAAAGCAAGGCTATTTGCAGGCAAATTTTTCTATCTGAAAAGTAAAACCCTCAATACCCAGTTTAGCAACAACCGGTATGCCTTAAACATGACGGGTGCTAATGGAAACGAAGATTATACCTACAGCAATTATTTTTTAGGCAGAAACGAATTTGAAGGCTTTATGAGCCAGCAGATTATGGAAAGAGATGGATTTTTTAAAGTAAGGACCGATTTCTTAAGCAGTAAAATTGGTAAGACAGATGACTGGCTGGTAAGCATGAACCTTGTAACAGACTTGCCTGATAAAATAAACCCGCTGCAGGTATTGCCTTTTAAAATACCACTTAAAGTTTTTGCTGACGTGGGTACATACGCCGGGGCGTGGAAAGAGAATCCATCAACAGGCAGGTTCTTGTACGATGCCGGTTTGCAGGTGCCATTATTTGGGTCTATCGTAAATGTTTACATACCCATACTGTACAGCAAAGTCTACAGCAATTACTTTAAAAGCACCATTACAGAAAAACGTTTTCTTAAAAACATTTCCTTCTCCATCGACATACAAAAACTTCAATCAAGGAAAGTTTTTAAGGGCATACCCATATAATAAAAAGTTGAATTTTTATAAAGAACACAGCAGTTATAATGCACTCAACCCATATCAGGTTTTTAAAAAATAATCAGGTAAATAAACAGCGCTGGGATGATTGTATTGACCATTGCCCTAATGGTTTAATTTATGCCAAAAGTATTTACCTCGACTGTATGTGTCCCGGTTGGAATGCATTAATACATGAAGACTACGATTGGGTGATGCCCTTAACTTCAAGATCGAAATTTGGCATATCATACTTATATCAACCGCCCTTTACCCAGCAATTGGGCGTGTTTGCAAAAGACAAATCAGTAAATATTCCATGGCAGGAAATACTAAAGATGATTGGAAAGAAATTTAAGTATTGGCAGTATAATTTTAATTTCGGCACCCCTGCCATTTTTGATGAATCCTTTGTAGTTAAACCTGCAACCAATTTTGTTTTGCATTTAAAACCAGGTTACGACATTATTCAACTATCGTATGCCAGGGACTTATTTCGCAACCTTGAAAAGAGCAGCAGGCAACGGCTTCATTATTCATTAGCTACTGACGCTGCACTGGCCATTGAGATGTACAAAGGGCTTTATGGTGATCGCATGTCACATGTAACGCAGACTGATTACAACCGGTGTAAAAAGCTAATATCACTTTTACAAAATGAACATAAAATTGTGTGCAGGCAAGTTGTAAACGACCAACAGGAAATGCTGGCAATTGCACTGTTATTAAAAAATAAAAATCGGCTGTATAACCTGATGAACTCAACAACAGAAGCAGGAAGAAAAACCTCAGCCAACCATTTCTTAATGGATTCAATTATAAGAGAATTTGCAGGGCAGGATTTGATCCTTGATTTTGAAGGCTCTGATCTTGCCGGTGTTAAAGCTTTCTACCAAAACTTTGGCGCT
>JANPPB010000700.1:0-3910 GCA_031428295.1 Segetibacter sp.
AACAATGGCCAAATTTATTTTTGTTACGGGTGGCGTAACAAGTAGTTTAGGAAAAGGAATCATAGCCGCCTCGCTGGCTAAATTGCTCCAGGCCCGTGGTTTAAGGGCCACTATACAAAAGTTTGATCCATACATAAATGTGGATCCCGGTACCCTCAATCCTTATGAGCACGGTGAGTGTTATGTTACCGAGGATGGTGCCGAAACCGACCTTGACCTTGGACACTACGAGCGGTTCTTAAATATATTTACTACCCAGGCTAACAACGTTACTACGGGTCGTATCTATCAAACGGTCATCAATAAAGAAAGAGAAGGTGCTTACCTTGGAAAAACAGTGCAGGTGGTACCTCATATAACTGATGAGATAAAGAGACGCATGCTGTTACTGGGTAAAACGGACAAGTGGGATGTGGTATTAACAGAAATTGGCGGTACGGTTGGCGATATAGAAAGTTTACCTTTTATTGAGGCGGTAAGGCAGTTGCAGTGGGAGTTGCCTGAGGAAGATTGCCTTGTAGTTCACCTAACTTTAATACCCTATTTAAAGGCAGCAAAGGAGCTTAAAACTAAGCCTACCCAACACAGCGTTAAGCTGATGAGTGAAAATGGCGTTCATCCGGATATTTTGGTTTGCAGAACAGAGGAACCTTTGAATAATGAGATAAAACGAAAGATTGCCTTGTTCTGTAATGTAAAGCAGGAAGCAGTTATTGAAGCGGCGGATGCTTCCACCATTTATGAAGTTCCGTTGATGATGATGCGTGAAAAGCTAGACCAGATTTGTATGAAAAAATTGAACCTTGTTCAATCACAGGAGCCCGAGCTTACAAAATGGAAAGCGTTTCTTGACAAGTTAAAATACCCAAAGAGCAAGGTTACCATAGGGCTGATTGGTAAGTACATTGAATTACAGGATGCATATAAATCGATACTTGAAAGTTTTATACATGCCGGTGCTATTAACGAATGCAAGGTGCAGGTGGTGAATGTGCATAGTGAGTTTATTACAGCAGAAAATGTTGAAGAGAAATTGCAGGGTTTGGATGGTTTGCTGGTAGCTCCCGGCTTTGGTCACCGGGGTATTGAGGGTAAAATAATAGCTGTGCAATATGCACGTGAAAATGGTTTGCCTTTCTTTGGTATTTGCCTGGGTATGCAAATGGCAGTTATTGAATTTGCCCGTAATATTTTAGGTTTTAGTGACGCTCATAGCACCGAAATGGATGAGAAGACCCAGCACCCGGTTATTAATATGATGGAAGAACAGAAGAAGATTAAAATGAAGGGTGGAACCATGCGTTTAGGTGCTTACCCTTGCGAGATAAAAGAAGGCTCTCTTGCCCATCGCATATACGATACAACATTGATAAGTGAGCGGCATCGCCATCGCTACGAGTTTAATAGCGATTACCAGGAGCAATTTGAACAAGCAGGCATGTTGATGAGTGGTCTTAACCCGGAGACAGGTTTAGTAGAAATTATTGAGTTGCCCAATCACCCATTCTTTGTAGGCGTGCAGTACCATCCTGAACTGAAGAGTACAGTTGAAAATCCGGCACCGCTTTTTGTGCACTTTGTAGCAGCAGCTAAAAAATACAACGACCTAAGGGATGTTATAAAAAAGCCGGTGTTACATGGCGAGATGATTTAAGCAGATAAATATTTTTTTAATGAAGAAGTGGAGCATTTTAGCCTCCACTTTTTTATTGTGGTATGGTCAGTATAGCTAAATTGCTCATTCAAATAATTAGTATGAATACTTGCAGGATCATTGTAACTACCCTTTTACTTTTTGTGTTGGCATCGGCACCTGCCCAGGATCTTCATTGGGCAAAAGATGGAAAGTCGTTTTACCAATTGGAAAATAACGAGATCACCCTTACAACATTACCCGGGCTTGAAGAAAAAGTTTTTGTAGGTAAAAGTGCATTAAAGGTAAAAGGAACATCAATGGATGTACACGACTTTACGGTAAGTGAAGATGGCAAGATGGTATTGTTGTTTGCCAATGCAAAAAAGGTATGGCGATATAAAACGAAAGGTGATTATTGGATATACAATGTAAACACAGGTAAGCTTAAACAAGTTGGAACTACACGTCCTGCTTCGTCATTGATGTTTGCCAAAATTTCGCCGGACGGATCTAAAGTAGCTTATGTAAGTATGTACAATTTATATGTTGAAGACTTATACTCATCTTCCATTACAACCCTTACTAAAGGGGGCAACCGCAAACTGATTAATGGTACTTTTGACTGGGCTTACGAGGAAGAATTTTTTTGCAGGGATGGTTTTAGATGGAGCCCGGATAGTAAGAATATCGCCTACTGGCAAATAGATGCACGTAAGGTAAAAGACTACCTGATGATCAATGAGACCGATTCGATTTATCCGGTTATAAATCCAGTTGAATATCCTGTGGCCGGTGAAGCCCCATCACCTTTTAAGATAGGAGTGATCTCCATTAAAGGTGGTGTAACCAAGTGGATGAACATTCCAACAGACCCCATACTTCAATCCTACATTCCCCGCATGGAATGGGCAGCTAATAGCTCCCAACTAATAGTGCAACATTTAAATAGAAAACAAAATACCAGCAACTTGTTGCTTTGCAATATTGCTAATGGCTCAGTAAACAGAATATATGGTGAGACAGATGCGGCATGGATTGATATTCTTTCCTTATGGGATGAGGATTATGCAAATGGAGGATGGGATTGGATGAATAATGGAAAAGAATTTTTATGGGCTACGGAAAAGGATGGTTGGAGACACCTGTACCGCATCAGTCGCGATGGAAAAAGTGAAACGTTGGTTACCAGGGGAAACTATGATGTAATGGACATTTGCTCAATTGATGAGGCTAATGGCTATGTTTATTTTATGGCATCACCTACCAATGCAACACAAAAATATCTTTATCGTATTTCTCTTGATGGTAAGGGTATTGCAGAGCTGCTTTCCCCGGCTAATCAACAGGGTACGCATAACTATAATGTATCGCCGGCTGGCAATTTTGCCTATCATTCTTTCTCCAATTATTACACACCTTCTTCTTCTGATTGGGTTTCATTGCCTGCTCATAAACCTCTTGAGGAAGATGCAGTAAACAAGACTGTAGCTAAAAGTCAAAAGCCTGCAAACGTTTCGTTTTTTACCATCACGTCTGCTGATAATATTACCATGGATGCCTGGATGGTAAAACCTAAGGATTTTGATTCGACAAAAAAATATCCTGTTGTTTTTTACGTGTATACTGAGCCATGGGGCCAGTTGGTGCAAGACAGATTTGGCATAGGCCGAAGCCAATTGTATGCAGGTAATCTTGCTGACGACGGCTACATTTATATTGCTGTTGATAATAGAGGAACACCTGTACCTAAAGGACGTGGATGGCGTAAAAGCGTATATAAAAAAATAGGGTTGGTTAACATTCGTGACCAGGCTATGGCTGCAAAAGAAATATTAAAATGGCCGTATATTGATACCAGTCGTGTAGCAGTTTGGGGTTGGAGTGGTGGAGGATCTGCTACCTTAAATCTTATGTTTCAATACCCTGACATTTATAAAACAGGAATAGCAATTGCAGCAGTGGGTAACCAGCTTACCTACGATAATTTGTATCAGGAACGCTACATGGGTTTGCCTGCCGAAAACTTGCAGGACTTTATAAATGGCTCACCTATTACCTATGCTAAAAATCTCCAGGGCAACCTTCTTTATATTCATGGAACCGGCGATGATAACGTTCATTACAATAATGCTGAAATGCTGCTGAACGAGTTGATTAAATACAACAAGCAATTTCAGTTTATGCCCTATCCAAACAGAACACACAGCATTTCTGAAGGGCAGGGAACCACTAAACATTTGTCTACTTTGTATACTCAATATTTGAGAAAAAATT
>JANPPB010000701.1:0-10862 GCA_031428295.1 Segetibacter sp.
GGTTTTAATTGCGATACGCAACTCAGATAAAGCTTTGTGAATGCGTTGTGGATCAGGATTGGCAGAATAACGATTTGCCAATTTGCTTACCGGGCCTTTTAATAATCGGGTTATAAAATTGCGCATTGATTTACAAGGGTAAAAAAACGTAACTAAAGCAGTTGGCAGTGTGTTGCAACAACAGTTAGCAAAAAACAGGTATATAAAGCAAAGTATAAAAAAAACAAAACCTATTTGGATAGTAAATGTTTTTAACCTTATTTTTGCCACCCTTTAAAAAGGTTGGTGAGGTGCCTGAGTGGCCGAAAGGAACGGTTTGCTAAACCGTCGTACGGGTTAAACTGTACCGAGGGTTCGAATCCCTCCCTCACCGCTCACCACCGGTTTATAAGTTCGGGGCGTAGCGTAGCCCGGTTATCGCGTCCCGATTTAGATCGGGAAGGTCGAAAGCCAAATATGTAGAAAAGATAATCGTATTCGGGGCGTAGCGTAGCCCGGTTATCGCGCCTGCTTTGGGAGCAGGAGGTCGCAAGTTCGAATCTTGCCGCCCCGACTAAAAAGAACCTTCAGAAATGGAGGTTTTTTTATACCTGAATTTTTAAATTATCGCGTCCCGTTTTTGACGGAATGGTCGCAAGTTGAGAGAAAAACGAATCCCTGGTTACTCTACAAAATGCCAGCATACTCCAGCTATGTCAATAATATTTACTTCTTTACCATAGGGCTGAACAATAGGTTTTGATATTCGAATGCCAAACTTTTCCGGTAATTGCATTGCTGTTACTTTCTTATAAAATTCTTGAGCATTGTTAATACGTACACTTACCATAAAGTTTTGGGCAAACTCTATGTTATCATATTTCTGCAAAATAAACTTACAACCGTCTTTGTCAAAGCCAACATAATCACCGGCATCCCAGTTGATGGTAAAACCCAATGCTACAAACAACTGTTTGGAGCTCTCAAAGTTGCTGCCTGAAGGAACAAAGGGCTCAAGGGATAGAAATTTCATTGCAGGTATTTTATTTCGGTTTGTATTATACAGGTAAAGTATTGTCTCCAAAAAATTTAGACAAAAAAAGCTAAACTAATAATTATTTCTGCTGACTTTATAGGCAAAAATTTGAGAAGAAGCTGTTTCAAAATGAGGCCTGAAGAACAAAACAAATCAATGAACTTGATTGAAATGGTGTTGACTGAAAAGATCAACATCAGTAAATCTTTGCTTTCTCCAGATTAATTTATAAAAGGCGTTCATCTTAAAAATGATTTTGTACTTTGTTTAAGCCTCACGATATGCTTTGCAAAAAAACCCCCAACACTACAATGCTTCACTTTTCATTACCTGATTTCTCTAAACACATAGTATCTATGGTTAAGGAGACCATGTACCATCCCACTTACGAAAAACTTGCTGTAGCTCCACCTGAAACATCCTTAAACTTTAAGCCTGTACATCTTCTCTTTGAGGAACAGGTTGCGTTAAATAAGTTTTCAACATGTCTCATTTATGGGGACACAATCGTATCGTTTAACGAGGTAAATACAAGAGCCAATCAATTAGCCCGATATCTTATTGCAAAAGGAATTACGCCCAATAAATGTGTACCCTTATGCATCGGGCGTAGTATTGAGTTTGTAATTGCTATGCTTGCCATATTAAAAGCAGGTGGCGTATACGTACCTCTTGATACATCTGTGCCACGCGATAGAATTCAATTTATACTAATGGACCTTGCGGCTGGTTGTATTATTTGCTCAAAAGAGTCGTCAAGCCTGGTTAATGATTTTAATATTGATACCATTGAATTGGATGGTAAAGACCAGCAAAATATCGCCAGTCAGGCTTTAGGAAACTTGCAATTAACAACTCATCCCACCGATCTCGCCTACATTATTTATACTTCTGGTTCTACGGGTAAACCCAAAGGAGTAATGATTGAGCATCACGCATTTTCTCACTACGTAACCAATTCCAAAACCAGGTACATTAATAACGATGATAATACGGCCGGCAGTTACATCTATCTCTCCAATGCTTTTGATGCTTCCATTACAGCTTTATTTATGCCCATGCTAAGCGGAAAAATGGCCGTTATTAGCAGCAGAAACAAAAGCGAGGTGTTTGAAGATCCCAACTTCAGGAAATATGCACCTTACGATTTTTTAAAAGTCACCCCTGCCCACCTTGATTTTTTAATACCTACACTGGAAGACACAAGCAACTCCTGGGTTACTAAACGACTGGTTATTGGTGGAGAGGCTTTATATGCGGGGCAGTTAGAGGCGTATGTTCAAAAACATTTAAGCCTCCAAATTATAAATGAGTATGGACCCACAGAAACTGCAGTGGGCTGTACCACTTTTTCGTTGCCGGTAAGCGACAGTAAAAAATACAAAAAAGGGGTGCCTATTGGTACACCCATCAACAATATTTGCATTTACCTTTTTAAAGAAAAAGATGGCAAACTGCAACCGTGCATTGAGGGTGAAATTTATATTGGAGGCCATGGCCTGGCCAGGGGGTATTTAAATAGAAATGATTTAACCGAAGAAAAGTTCATTATAAACCCAATCAAAAACTCACCCTACACAAGGCTTTACAAGACAGGCGATGTAGGTAAGTGGCTACCGGATGGAAACCTGGTTTATGTAGGTAGAATTGATGACCAGGTAAAAATTTCGGGATATAGAATTGAATTGGGAGAAATTGAAAATACGGTTAATGCCTTAAGCTTTATAAACAGTTGCTGTGTACTGGCACTGCAACAAGGGGCATCAAAAAAACTGGTCTGTTATTATGTACACGAGATCAGTAGAGTGTACCCAAACTCTGCTGATGAGCCTGGCGCAAATGATGAGTGTTTGGGCAATAAAAATGAGGACCTGGTTACTGGTTCAAATGCTATAATAGCCAGTCAAATTGAAAAAAAGCTGAGGTCGGTTTTACAATCAAAATTACCCGACTACATGATGCCGGCCCGGTTCATTATGCTTACCAAAATACCGCTTACCTCCAATGGAAAAATAGATAGAAATTTTTTAAGCGAATTATCAATTAAAGAAGTACACAAAAACATTGAAAGCCGGTCAATCACCAAAACGGAGCAAAAAATACTTAAAATTTGGAAAAGAGTACTGGATGATAAAAACATCCAAATTTGGGATGACTTTTTTAGTATCACCGGTGACTCCATACAGGCTGCGGCTATCATGAATTTGGTAAACAGAAATTTTTCTACACACCTGCCACTAACTACTCTAATCCATGCACCCACTATTACGCAACTGGCTGCCGTTGTGGATGGCGCGGAGAAAAACAAAGACAACAGTTGCATTTATACGTTTCGGTCTTCGGGTTCAAAAACTCCTTTAATCCTGGTGCATGCCGGTGATGGCGACATACTATTCTATCGCCAACTATCCAACGCATTAAATGACGATCAACCCGTTTACGGCATCATGGCAAAAGGGCTTGATGGAAAGCAACCACCACTTACAAACGTACACGATTTGGCAAGTTTTTATGTAGCCGAAATTTTACGCCTTCAACCAAAAGGGCCTTATCGTTTGGCAGGTTATTGCTTTGGTGCAGTGTTGTGTTTCGAAATGGCTCATATACTAACCAAAAAAATGCACGATGTTGATTTTTTAGCAAGTTTCAATGGTATCTCTCCTACATATATAGCCGAAGAAAATTTACCGGAAAAAGAAGCAGACGTTATTTATGGCCGCAACCTTAGGGAAAAGTTATACTACCACTATAAATCAATTAAAGCCTTACCATTACAGAAGATACTTTTTTATCCTTTTACCAGGCTCCATCACAAATTCAAAATCCTCAATTTGTCTATTCGATATCGTTTAAGAATGAAATTGTACGACTTTTTTATTTCGAGAAACAAAGCGTTGCCTGCCATGCTGGCGAGGAAATATTATTTTTATACCAATACCCAGATGGTGCAACAATACAAGCCAGCAAAACTTAATGTTTCGATGACCACTTTCAGGTCGCCCAAATTATTTACCGATCCAACCCTGGGTTGGAAAAACCTTGTGGAGGGAAAGATTGCATGCGTTGATATTCCGGGTAATCATCAAAACAGGAAAGTTATTCTTGACAAACCCAATGTGACCATACTGGCCGAAAAACTGAGCCAATGCCTTGCTAAGCTGGATGAAAGCGATCATTTAAATTTTTAGGGTATTTTTGAAAACATGAACGCTACGGTAATAACCATTTTATGGACAGTTGGCAGCCTTGTTTTAGTTGGCTTTTTTGCCGGAATGGAAGTTGCATTTGTTTCGGCAAATCGCCTGAATATCGAATTAAAGAAGAAGCAAGGAAAGTACAGCGGCATTATATTATCACAATTTATTGAGGAACCTTCAAAATTTTTGGGTACTTGTCTTATAGGTATTAACATCTTGATGGTTGCCTATACCTTATTGCTTTCAGGCTTGCTTAATCCATTGTACATACAGGTTGGCTTACAGAACCAATACCTGATTTTGTTTTTAAATACTGTGATCTGCACCCTGGTTATATTGCTGTTTGGCGAGTTTATACCCAAGGCTGTTTTCCGCGCCAAAAACGATCCGTTGCTTGCTTTTTTCTCCCCATTAATTCGTTTTTTTTATAAGCTACTTTACCCGTTTGCTGCCCTGCTGGTTAATGTAGCCGAGTGGATTTTAAAATATGTTTTTAATGTTCGCATACACGACCGCAATGCCACTATGGGTAAAAGCGAGATGGAACATTTTTTTCTTCAAAACAAAGTGCCCGACAATGACAACCAGGAAGTAAATTCTGAGTTACTGGAAAATGCTTTGTCTTTACCCATGGTTAAAATAAGGCAATGCCTGGTACCCCGTACCGAGATTGAAGGCATGGATTTAAATACGCCCCTGGAGGTGGTTAAAAAAAGGATGATTGAGACCAAACTGAGCAAACTGGTTGTGTATTCTGATAATATTGACAACATACAGGGATACATTCATCAACTGGACTTTTTTAAAAATCCACCAGACCTCCAATCCATTTTATTACCTATACCTGCCGTGCCCGAAAGCATGAGCGCTACCGACCTGATTAATAAGTTTTCGAAGGAAAGAAAAAGCATTGCCTGGGTGGTGGATGAATTTGGGGGAACTGCAGGTATTGTAACGATGGAAGATGTATTGGAAGAAATTTTTGGCGAGATAAAAGATGAATATGATGTGGAAGAATTTGTGGAGAAACAAATAGCAGAGGATGAATACATTTTTAGCGGCCGCCTCGAAATTGATTACTTAAACGAAAAATACAACCTGGAATTTTCGCTGGAAGAATCCGAAACACTTTCGGGATACATTATTGCTGAATACAAATCAATACCTCAGCAAAAAGAAAGAATTATAATAGACCGGTACGAGTTTGAAGTATTGAACGTAAGCGATACCAGAATTGAAATGGTAAAAATTAAAGTACTCCGGTAAACTTGTAATGCCATGGGTTGTACAAACTTAACTGGTTTACGTACCTAACCTCTTTTCCTTAAAGTAATAAGCCTTATACTAAAAAAGTCAATAAATCGTTATGTAAAATGTGGCCCGGATAAGGAGGCGATTACTTATTTTTTTAATCCGTTAATGCTACTACCAGGTAGCCCATTTTTATGACAGCCGTTACCAACAATAGCGAAATTTATACTATTGCCCGTTGCCTTAAAGAACTGATCGTTAATAAAAATTTAAACGAGGCATTAGATCATATTGTTGAATGGCTTGCTGAAACCCTCAACATCGACCGGTGTTACATATCAGAGGTTTCTTCTGGTAGAAGTACTTCCAACCGGCTAACCAGCATCTACTCAAGTCAATCCAAAGCCGGAAAGGGTTTAAAAAATCTACAGGACCTTATATTCAATACCAGCAATTTTTTGGAAGCAAGCAACCTCTTAAAGAGTAATCAAACTTTCAAGGTTTCGATAAACGATACAATTTCAGATACGCTGTACGATTTTTTAGAAGTTTCTGAACTGCAATCTCTATTACTTATACCCGTTTTTAGCAAAGAAAAATACTGGGGATTTATAGGCTTTGCCGATACCATGAACCCCCGTACCTGGCGCAAAAGTGAACAGGATTTACAATCGTTGGCAACTGCCATTGGAGTAGCTATTGCCAATAACCAAAATAAGAACGAGACAATAGATCTCAACGATAAGTTTAATGCCACCCTCACCCGTCTTAATGAGTTTATATGGGAGATTAATATGGTGAATAACAGTATTAAAACTGTAGGAGATTCCAATCTTTTTAAACAGGCTGTAACCAGCAAGGGCATTCTGGCTTTTATAAGATGGCTTTTAAAAAATATACACCCCGACGACCTTGAGAGAGCCCGCAGTCGATTTACAAAGTTTCTTATTCAAAACAACAATGTTGTGGAAGAGGAGGTAATCCGAATTTTTAACAAAGAGACCGGTCAGTATGTATGGATACTATCGCGGCACCGCATTACCAAAAATTCTACCGGTGAATGCCTGACCATTGCAGGAACCGTTACCGATATAAATAACCGAAAAGAAGAAACCAGGGAACTGGAAAATCAAAAGGATCAATACCAGTTTTTAGTGCAAAGTTTAGGTCAGGTTATCTTTAATCTTGATGTTAGCGGTAAGATCACTTTTATTAATAATAGCTGGCACAACATACTTGGCTATACCCCCCAGGAGACCATTGGGCATAACCTGATTGAGTTTATACCTAAAGAAGAAATTAGAGAATTTTGGGAGTTGTTTGGCAGTTTGCTATCCGGGCAAACTTTAACGTTTGACAGACATATGCAAATGGTTCACAAGTCGGGCGAAGTAAAATGGGTTAGAATAATTGCCAAAAGCCTGATGGATGAATTTAAACAGGTTGCCGGCGTTTTTGGAAGCATAGAAAACACCACCAATAAATATACTGCTGACCTGTTGCTGAAAGAAAGCAACGATAAATTAACAAACATCCTTAACAACAGTAAGGAAATCATTCTTACCATCGATCTTGAAAATAACCTGATTGAAAATGTGAACGATGCCATTTCTATTCTGGGTTACCAACCCGAAGATTGGATAGGGCAGAAATACCATGAGTGGACCGATGACCAACGTAAAAAGTTTCATGAATTGATGAAACTGGCCGTAAAAAGTCAATTGCAGGTTGCCAATCAACAAATTGCTTTTACCAATAAGAACAACACACAGGTCTTCACTTTTGAGTTCTCTACTTCCATTTTTTATTTTAAAAAAACCAAGTACCTGCTATGTGTTTTGAGAGACATAAGCGAACGGGTTCAATATGAGCAAAACCTATCGAGGATATCGCAACAACTGAGTCATTTAATAAACAACATTGACGACGTTTATGCTATTTACGATCTGACTTCGCAGCAGTTTGAGTTTGTAAGCAACAATGTAGAAACATTGTATAGTGTTAAAAAAGAAGCCTTTTGTGCACAAGGTTTAATCTGGAACGACATCATTCACCTGGAGGATTTGCCGGGTGTGACCAGGACCATCGAAAACATCCTCAACACAAAATCGAAAGGAGAATTTTTTTATCGTATTACTGAAAGTAATGGCGATATAAAAATGATTATGGAGAAGATTACAGTTGGCAAAAGCGCAAAAGGCGAGGCAGACAAACTGTACATAGTTAAAACCGATTATACCCACATTGAAAACATAGAAAGATCGTTTATTGAAAGTGAGCGAAAGTTTCGTTTCATCTCTGAGAACATTAGCGACTTTATTTCGATCCACGATCCTGATTGGAATTTCAACTACGCATCTCCTTCTGTAAAAAACATATTGGGGTACGAACCTGAAGAAATGATGGGCATGAGCGGTTTTGAATTAGTGCATCCTGACGATAGGGTTAAAACTTTAGATGAACTTTTAGAACCCCTCGTTTTACACCACAAAGAAACGCAACTGCGTTATAGGTTTAAGGCCCGTGATGGTAATTATAAATGGGTAGAAACGTATTCAAAGCCCGTTGTAGATACAAAGGGTGCGACCACATCTATAATTTCATCCAGCCGCGACGTGACAGACCAGGTGGTTGCGGAGAACCGGCTAAAAACCAGTGAAGAACAGTATCGGTTATTGTCAGAAAACAGTAACGATGTAATAGCTATTTACAACCTTGATGGAGAATTTACATACGTTTCTCCCAGTTGCCTGCAGGTGTTGGGGTACGAGGCATCGGAGTTGTTAGGAAAATCGCCCGGAATTATTTTAGCTAAAGACGAGAGCAACCGTGCTGTGTTAGATAAGCACATTTCAAAAATACTGGAAGACAAAGAACCGGTTACTTTCATTTATAAAGCCCTCACAAAAAGTGGCAGCGAAAAGTGGCTGGAAGTGGTGGTGCAACCCATCATAAAAAATAACAAATTAATTGCCTTACAAGCCGCCAGCAGAGACGTAACAGAACGTGAAAGCCTGCTGCTGGAGTTGGAACAGGCATTGGCCAAAGAACGCGAGTTGAATGAATTGCGGTCGATGTTTGTTGCCACAGCATCGCACCAGTTTAGAACACCCTTAACCATTATACAATCGGGTGTTGAAATCATGGAACTCTACCTGGAAGATCTGCCAGAGAATAAACAAAAACGTTTTCAAAAACAGTTTACCCAAATACAGGGCGAGGTAGAGCGGCTGGAGTTTTTAATGAGTGATATCTTACTATTAGGCAGAGCCAATGCAGCACGTACACCTTTTAATCCCAAAACCGAAGACCTCGTAACATATGTACGTTCTATTGTAGCTGATAAATACAACAACCGGTACAATGAAGATCGCAAAGTAGTGATCAATATTTCGGGGCCACAGGTACTGGTTGACTTCGATAAAAAATTAATAGGACACGCTGTAGAAAACATCATCAGCAATGCTTATAAATATTCCGACAAGGGTAATCTCACCCTCTCCATAACATTTGCTAAAACACAGGTAAAATTAGAGATAAGCGATAAGGGAATTGGCATACCAGCCGAAGACGTTAAAAACCTGTTTCAACCGTTTTACCGGGCTACAAACACCAGTGAGATTGATGGTACCGGGCTTGGGCTTGCGATTGTTAAAGAATTTGTAGAAAAGCACAACGGCAAAATATTTATTTCAAGTAAATTAAATAAAGGAACCACCGTAAGCGTTATACTCCCCATAAAGCAAAAACTATTATAGCAATGGAGCATCAAATTCGAATTCTGGTAATTGAAGACGAACTGAATATCCGGGAAAACATCCAGGAGTTATTGGAGGCGAAAGGATATTTTATTAGAACCGCACCTAATGGTAAACAAGGTGTTCTGGAGGCCATCGACTTTAGGCCACACCTTATTTTGTGCGACGTTATGATGCCTAAAATGGACGGCTTTAAAGTGTTGGAATATGTTAGAAAAACTTCTATTGTTCAAAATACTCCTTTCATTTTTTTAACTGCCCGTATTGATAAAAGCGACATCAGGCAGGGTATGGAACTGGGTGCAGACGATTATGTTACAAAACCCTTTAATTCAAAAGAATTATTAAGAGCTATAGAAAGCAGACTAAAGCGCCAGCAAAAAGTTATAGGCGAATATGCAAAAGTGAAGCATGAATTGGATACCACCGTTTTTGCTACTTATTACCATGAATTTAATACACCATTGCATGGTATTTTAGGTGGATTAAACCTGCTGTTGAATGCACGGGAATCTTTTTCTGAAAAACAAATACAAGACCTGCTTTTTTCAATTTTAAAATCAGGATTGAGGCTGAACCATTCGCTGGCCAACCTTATGCTTTACGAGGAAATTAAAAGAGCAGAAGTGTACCCGGAATTGTTATCGATGTTCTCCAATGGCGTGTCGAAAAATAACTGGCCGGCTAAAGTAAAATCAGAGTTGGCAACCATGGCTAAAGAAATTTACAATCGTGCTGACGATCTTGAAATTCAACTGGAAGCAATTGACATACGGATTAACCCCGAATACCTGCAGCGCATGATTTTAGAATTGGTTGATAATGCCTTAAAGTTTTCGAAGAAGGGACAAAAGGTTATTGTAAAAGGAAAATTTACAGAAGAAGAATATGAACTGGAAGTTCATGACTTTGGTCGCGGATTTCAACTGGAAAGCTTAAATGATATTGCCCCGTTTAAGCAATTTAACAGGAAAAGATTTGAGCAGCAAGGGCTGGGTATTGGTCTTTACCTCGTAAAAAGAATTGTTGATTTTAACCAGGGCGAACTTAGGATCAGCCCAATTGAACGCGAAGGTACCAGCGTATACATTTCGTTGCCATTAGCGCAGGAAAATGAATTGATGCCCCAATTTGAGTTTTATCAGAATGCCTGATAATATGTAAATAGTTTTAGTTATAGTAGATGTGTTTTGAACTACAAAATGCCACATTGTTTGTCAGTGTGGCATTGGTTTTTTTGGGAAGGACAATAATAAGTGCAGGCAACTTTAATTTGTCGCATATTGAAACGTGAAAAGTGAAATGTGAAAAAGTGAACTATAACCCTGACGTTTGACATTTCACGTTTGACTTAAGAGTAGTATCATCCCCCCCTCTTTAAACCCACCACACTCTTTTATAGTATATTAAGCCAGTTATTATCCGGGCTTCATGAAGCAGCAATATTTAATTACCCGTTAACCTTTAACTTTGCCGCCTTCGCCCACGAAGTATATAAAATAAATGGCAATAAGATTATTAAACAGAGTCCCTAAGGAGGGACAAGAGGAAATGACATTTGTGGACCACCTGGAAGCCTTACGGTGGCATATTACCAGGTCGCTGTTAGCTATCATCATTATAGGTCTCGTCATTTTCTTA
>JANPPB010000702.1:0-2008 GCA_031428295.1 Segetibacter sp.
TCTTTTCCTCATTTCGTTAATCGCTTTTCCTGATTCCGTAATCCTCCTCAATTATTGCTTGGCACATTTGCACTTTACTAATAGCAAATATGAAAAGGAATTATCTTATAGCAGTATTACTCTTTTTAGGTTTCCAGGTAAGTGCCCAGACCACCTCGTTAGATACGTTGGTTAAAAAACAAAAATTTGATGATATTACCGTTGTAGGCCGTGGCAGCAGCAGCGATTACCAGCAAATGCCTGAGATTGTAGGTACAAATATTTATGCCGGTAAAAAAAATGCACTTATTGTTTTGGATAATGTTCAGGGTAATGTAGTTACCAATACTATGCGCCAGGTTTTGGCTAAAGTACCGGGCATTCATATTTGGGAAAGCGACCCAAGCGGTATCCAGATTGGAATAGCTGCCCGCGGCTTAAGCCCAAACAGAAGCTGGGAGTTTAACATCCGCCAGAATGGTTACGATATAGCTGCTGATCCATTTGGTTACCCCGAGGCTTATTACAATCCTCAATTACAAGCTGTACAACGCATAGAAGTGGTAAGAGGGCAGGGCTCATTACAATATGGTCCGCAGTTTGGCGGCCTCATTAATTACATCCTTCGAAATGGTAGCGACATTACCAAAAAATTTCAATTCGAAACACAGCAAACTGCAGGAAGCAATGGATTGTTTAACACTTACAATGCCATAGGTGGTAAAACTGATAAAGTGCACTACTACGGATTTTTCGATCACCGCCAGGGTGATGGATGGCGACAAAACAGCCGCTTTTATACAAATGGCGGTTTCGGAACAGTAACTTATTATTTGACACCAAAATTTTCGTTGACGGCTGAGCTGATGCGTTCAAATATTCGCAGCCAGCAGGCTGGCGGACTTAAAGACAGCATGGTATATGCCGATGCTCAAAAAAGTTTTAGAAGCCGTAACTGGTTCGATATTACCTGGACTTCTCCGGCCTTAATAGCCAATTATAAGATTAATGAAAATACACAGTGGAATACAAAGTTATATGCAACTATCGGTGACCGAAATAGCGTAGGTTATTTGCAAAGCATAACTGTAAAGGATAGCATTAATGCATCAACTGGTACTTATAATAATCGTGTATTAAACATTGATAAATACCGCAATTACGCTCTTGAGAGCCGAATTATTACTGATTACACCCTGGGTAAAATGAATAACACCATTTCAGGTGGCATCAGGTTGTATACAGGTAGCACGTACAGAAGAGCAGATGGCAAAGGAACCACCGGTAGCAACTACGATATGACTCTTATTGGTAACTATGGCCGGGATGTAACTTTCAAATCGAAGAATGCGGCTGCTTTTGTTGAAAATATATTTAGGGTAGGTAAAAAACTATTGATCATACCTGGCGTACGTTACGAATGGCTTGAAGGTTCAGCCACCGGCAGAAATGGTTATGCAACTAATGGTTCTGAAATTTTGCTGCAAAATATTACCCGCAGCCGTAGTTTTTTATTGGGGGGCATAGGTGCCGAATACCATCTTACAAAAGAGACCGAACTTTATGCCAACTATACCCAGGCTTACCGTCCAATACAATTTGCAAACCTTCAGGCACCTCCTTCAACTGATGTAGTTGACGCAGATTTGAAAGATGCAAAGGGTTATAACATTGACCTGGGATATCGCGGAAAAATAAAATCATATTTGCAATTTGATGTGAGCACTTTTATTCTTCAATACAACAACAGGGTAGGAACTATAACTCCATCCGGTGCAAATTACCGCCTGGTAACCAACGTGGGTGCAAGCACCAGCAAAGGTTTTGAAGGCTATGCCGAGTTTAACCCAATCAGGGCTTTCCAGTTGGTAAACGGGTTTGACCTCTCCATATTTGGATCGTACAGTTACCTGGATGCCAGGTACAGCAGCAACCATAAAGATGCAAATACAAAAGGCAGGAAAGTTGAAAATGCTCCTTCAAACATTTTTAGAGGAGGAGTTACAACAAGCTACAAAAAACTGATGCT
>JANPPB010000703.1:0-1960 GCA_031428295.1 Segetibacter sp.
GTCAGAAAAACCTTGCAGGCCAAACAGGCCGGCTGCATTACCCTTGTTGATGGCAATTTCCAAATAGCCTGCAGAGTTAAAGAAGGCCACTTTCTCCCCATGCGATACACAGGCATATGTTTCGCTGATGGTATCAATAACTTCATCTCTTTTAAATACAATTTTAAAACTGCGGCCTTTACATTCACGGTCAAAGTCGGCCTTGGTTATATTAACTATAACGTTCTCAAAATTATCAATGTAAAGTATCTGTCCTTCTATGGTTGTAGGACTATTTACATATTTCAGCCGAAGCTTTTCGTTAAATGTTACTCCGGGTATGCCTACTGAAGCCAGTTTTTCGCCCCTGAATATTTTTTGAATGGCATGGGCAATAACCTGGGTGCATACCAAAGTAGTGGGTTGTATATCTTCCGGTAATGGTAGACCTACAACCTCATCAGGTGCACCATCGCTTATCATAGTTACCAGGCCATTATCGGCACAGGCAATGTATTGATTGTTGTAGGTTGATAATAACATTTGCGTAGGCTTGGCATCAAACATATTTACCAATACAATGTGTATGGTGTTGGCAGGAAAATGCCTGAATGCACTGTCGCAGAAGTATGCAGCCTGGGGATAATTAAAAGAAGAAAGCTGGTGCGATACATCAACGATGGTGATACTATCCATAACACTATACAACTGGCCTTTTACGGCAGCCACAAGATAATCCTGTAGGCCAAAGTCGGTTGTTAAGGTGATGATGGGCATGTTGTATATCTCAAATGTTTGCTACTGCAACATACGAAGCAGTTATAATGGAAATAAATTTTTTGCTGTCTTAATATTTGATGTGCCGGAGGTTTAAAATTTTTCAATTATTTTTTAATCACTTCCTACCCGACCCTTTGTAAAAAAGCTGAAAGTGTAAACAATAATTGCTCCATATTTTTTCTACTTCAAAAGAAAGTATAAGATGACATTCCAGACTTATTTTACCAGCTCATTATTCTTAAAATAAAATTTTCGTATCAGCCTATCGGCCCACGATGGAAAAAATTTGCTCATGAACAGCGTGCTGCGTCCTGTGGTGGTTAGCACCAACATTCTGTCGCGGCTTTTGATAGCTTTAATAATGTGGTGGGCACATTCCACTGCAGTCATCATCTTCTCTTCGTCCATTGGGCTTTCGCCTTGTGGCCTGGCATCTTTATTTAAGGCAGCATTGCGTATGTTAGTACTGGTAAAGCCCGGGCAAACCCACATCACATTCACTCCATCGTCCATAATCTCTGTTCGCAAAGCTTCTAAAAAGCCATGCAATGCAAACTTGCTGGCGCTGTAACCGGTGCGGCCCGGTAGCCCCCTGAAACCTGCAACAGATGAAATGCCTACTATAGTTCCTTTATTTTTTAGAATTTCGGGTAAGGCGAGTTTTGTACAATACACCGAGCCCCAAAAATTTACATCCATCAATGTGCGGATGGTGGCTAAATCGAGGTCCTTAAACATTGCCCTCATGGAGATGCCTGCATTATTGATTAGAATATCAATGGTGCCAAATGTTTCTATAACGGAGCTGATAAATGCAACGCAATCCCCTTGTTTGCTAACGTCTGCCGAAACAACGTGCAAAGGCATATTGATATAAAGACGCTGAAGCTGGTATAATTTATCGTGATTACGACCACAGGTTGCAACTTTTGCCCCTTGTTGTAAAAATAAGTCTACTAATGCCTTCCCAATCCCATCTGTCCCCCCGGTTATTGCTACCACTTTATTGGCAAAATTTACCATGTCAAAAATTTGATGAGCAAAAATATAAGACTTGACTCACAATCA
The DNA here is from genome assembly GCA_031428295.1 of Segetibacter sp. Lineage (GTDB taxonomy): Bacteria > Bacteroidota > Bacteroidia > Chitinophagales > Chitinophagaceae > Segetibacter. Next base: position 1,828 of record JANPPB010000703.1, read on the forward strand.
ATGTGAATAATAAACCTAAGTAAAACTGAATTTTATTTTTAAAAATTTGGGTGCAATAGGTTCAGCCTGTATTTTTGCACTCCCAAATAAAAAAAGGGGTAAGTTCTTAAATCGGTTTTTAAAATAATATTCT
>JANPPB010000704.1:0-4061 GCA_031428295.1 Segetibacter sp.
AACGTAGAACCTGCGGTAAAATATGCTTGCGAGATTATGTTGATTAGTAAAGATGTTAGCGAAAAAGGACTTGCTCAAGTTCATTGTCACTTTTACAGGTATAATAAAAAACTGATACCGGGCTTGTATATGAATGCAGAAATACAGGTTTCATCCAATACCAACAACTCGCTGCCCGAAGAAGCACTGGTAGGTTTTGAAGGAAAAGATTACGTGTTTATTGAAACCGGCAAGCAACAATTTGAAATGGTAGCTGTGCAAAAAGGCAACACCGAAAACGGGTATACTGAAGTGCTGAATATTGAAACACTGAAGGATAAAAATTTTGTAGTTAAAGGAGCTTACACGTTATTGATGAAAATGAAAAATAGTGTGGAGGAGTAAGTAAAAAGGAAAAAGGAAAAAGTAAAAATTTGTTATCAAGTAATGGATTGAGAGTACCATTTTTACTTTTGACGTTTCATTTCCTCACTCCGTTATTTTAATAATCTGTTTGCCTTCGGGCTTTATAAAATTCATTGAGACTCTTTGCACCGGGAAGTTGAGGGAGTAAATATAAAATTCATAGGTGCCGGGGTTGAAAAACATACTCCCTTTTAAATGTACAGTAACCTTGCCGGGAGAAGGATCAAAATCGTTGAGACCATTATCCTGCGTAAGCTGTAACAATGGCCCCAACTCACCTAACGATATTCCGGCCCACCTGCCGTTTTCAGGCACTGTGAAACTAATAATAGCCGAATCCTCAATATTGATGCTATCGGGCTTTGAAATGTTTCGAACAGGCAATAAAGGTGCAGGCTTAAATTTAAAATAAGAGGCGATGTTCCAGCCTGTTGGCGATTGGTCATTAAGAGCGGAAAGTTTGTAAGTAGTTCCTTCTTTAATTAAATAATTTTCGTGTAAGCCATATTCATCATCTTCCGTGTATATGGCAAAACCCTGCTGATAATTGATACCAGCCAACAACTTCAATTTTGGGGCAGCTTTACTTACCACTTCAAAAAACTTAGGCGCCAGTGGCCCATTTACAATTTGCTGAATCTTACTTTTTGAAGCTGCTGCATAAAGGTTAATGATACCTTGCTTGTTTCGCTTTGCATAAGCATCAGTCATGGCATATATGGTATGCCATGGCGTAAGCAACGAGGCGTATCCACCGGACCTTATAATTTTATATCCGCCCGGAAAAACTTGTCCCACAAGATCATAAACCAGGGTATCATTTCTTAAAGTGGCTGAGGCATCCTCCATAATGCCGGGTAAGAAAGCAGGTACATACAACTTAAAAGGTTGCGGATTAAATGGAGGCATATCCTGTGCCACGGATGATACTGTCAGCAAAACAAAAAAAGCAACCGCTAAAAATTTACCATGCATACAGTAGCTTATTTAATGTTGATTTTAGGCTAAAAAGATTTACAGAAATTAGGCGTTGTATACCCATTGAAAACGGTGTAATCTACTGAGTGCTCCCAAATGCCCCACGCCGCACTTACCGCACCCACCACCTTAATTTTTCCTACATTAATTTTACCACAAACTTTAACCGGTGGGGGATAAACGCACAACTCACCCGCGGCGCCTGCTTCAACAACCAATTGAAGATCGCCGCTCACCAGCCCAGCAGCTAGTGTAAATCCCACTCCCCCACCGGCATTGACTTTTAAATCGAGGGTTGCACAAACTTTACCTCCTGTACATGTAGTTTGATAATTTAACCCAACGCTTCCACTAACGCCTGCACTCAATACACCATCCAACGAGGCTACATAAGGGCAACCAAATATTGGAAAGTGGCATTTTAATCCATAACTCCAGGTTGCAGAACCTGAGTATTTGCGTGAAGTTTGAACACACGGTGTACCATCTGGGCAACACATATTAGACGACTCGTAACCAAGGGTACCGGATGGTATCAGGCTGCCGCTTGGAGAGCAGGGTGATACACCACCATTTAAGAATGCCTTCAATACATTTTCAAGCCTGTCTTTGTAAGAGCTAAAATTGAATTGTATGGGTGTTACGCCCAGAGAGATATCAGAATTTACCATTGAGGTAGAAGCCTGAAGCGTAACTCCGCAAACAGAAGCGTTAACTAACTGAATGGAGTTTCCGGAAATTTTTGAAGGTGTAATGACGGGAGGATCGTACACCACATCAGTCAGGGCCGCCCCTTTAACTACAACATTGGCAATGTCGGCCACATTTTGCGTGGTATCAATGCAGCAAGGCAGTGTAAAAGATTTTAAATCACAATCCGGCTCGTCTTCAAAGGTTATGGCAGTTCGGGTTGTTTTACGGATTTTGGTTTCGCCAAGGCATGTTACCGGTGCCTCGCATATATCGTACCATTGGGTGGTATAAGTAGTAAGGTAGTAGGTGCGGGTATATTTACGGCCGTTCTTAATAAATTTAATTTCAAATAATTTCTTTCGCGTACTGTCGGTATTACCCTGAGAGGTACGGAATTGAGTGCAATTACACGGTACTATTGGCGGGATGATGGGCGTACCCCGGTCAGAGGTATTATTCTTGTTTTGTCCAAAACTTTGAACTGAACCGGACACCAATACAGTAATGAGAAATATCCATAGGGTTTTACTATATGACATATATTCTTTCAACACTGTAAGGTTTTAGGTGATGTTTTTAAAAAAGATTTACTTCCATAGATATATTGAATAATTAATGCTGGCTACAAACCTTATTTCCTGTCCCGAAAACCGGGTAATGTCTGCCAGGCCCATGTTAATGCTCGGCAAGAAACCCAGCGGCCTTACAGATACGCCGGCATGCAGATTAGTACCCGACCATTCTACATTGGTATTTAGCCATTTTGTTATCTCCAAAGAAACGTTGGCAAAAACGGCCGATCCATGAGCAGCTTTACCCTTACGAATATCCCATGGACTGTTATCATAAAACCGACCAGAGCCAATACCGATTGAATAGCTCAGTGCCGAAGTGCCCGTTCTTTTAGACAACAATGTTTGCACTGCATGACTAAATACGATGTAATAGCTGGGGTCGGAATCGGTTTGTTTAGAACTCAGCAAATGGATGCCACCTGCAGACAACGCACTGCCGTTCGGCAGGTTTTTGTACAGTATAATGTTTGATGAAAAGTGTCTGAATTTAGACACGTCGTTGATATTTAGCATTACTGTTGCACTAACAAACCTGTCAGGATTGCCAGCCGATAAACCGACAACCCCGATCAGGTCGTTTAGGGAGGTATATAACTGCGGAAATGTACCCCCGAGCCCCGCAAACAATACTCCCCCTTTTGATTGCGCCGGCCAGGCAGTGGGGGTCATTAATGATTTTCCTAAATAGTTTTGCTGCAGCGGCTGCTGCGGAGGTAACTGTACATTAATTACTGTGTCTATATAAATAGGCCCTGCATCATTTTGGATAGTATCTCTTAGTACAACGATCGTTTTTCCATTAGGCCTAATAGAAACCTTTACATTCTGGCTAATTAAATTTGTGGCTATTAAATTTAATAATAGCAGGAAAGCAAATTTAAAAATGAGGTTAGCATACATATGATTTATGTATGGCATTTTTTCTAAGGTATTAATGTGATGAGATAAACTAAAGAATGTTTTTTTATCTATTGAATCCTTATTAATGCAGATAACAGGTTCATTTTAATTTTCGATATTGAGGCAGGCTACTAAAACTAAGCTTCAATATTTTGTAAGAAGTTTTTCTACTATTGTTTTGGTTATTAGGAAAAGAACCGATTTGCTTGTCAGAAAAACAAAGCTATATTAGTTATAGAAAAAATGCAAGTTTAATAAACTTATTTTTTTAGCATATTTAATAAAATAAAAATAATTATAAGAGGTAGTAAGCGAAAATCAAGAATGCGCTGTCCTAAAAATAAAAGGTTGCAAGATTCACTATACAAAATGCCTTTGCGTTGCCATACAATAAAATTGTCTGGTAAGATTAAAAAGACCTGTGCAAGTTTTTACATTCACCAAAATTTAAAACAAAAAAATCCCTCCGATTTTGCGGAGGGATAAACAACTAAAAACACAATCTATAAA
>JANPPB010000705.1:0-1689 GCA_031428295.1 Segetibacter sp.
GCTTCGGTTTTTACACCCTCAGGTACCATTGGCTGATCGCTTACCAATAGCAAAGCACCGGTGGGAGTTTTGTTGTAAAAGCCTACGGAAAATATGGTGGCAGTTTCCATATCGATGGCATAAGCCCTTATTTTTTGTAGGTATGCCTTAAACTCATCATCATGCTCCCAAACACGGCGGTTTGTGGTGTAAACTGTGCCTGTCCAATAATCAACTTCGTAATCGCGTATGGTTGTTGAAATGGCTTTTTGCAGTGCAAACGAAGGCATGGCTGGCACCTCAGGTGGAAAATAATCATTCGAAGTTCCTTCGCCTCTTATAGCTGCTATAGGCAGAATAAGGTCGCCAATTTTATTGCGTTTTTTTAAGCCACCACACTTACCCAAAAACAAAACTGCCTTTGGCTCAATGGCAGAAAGGAGGTCCATAACAGTTGCCGCTCCCGGACTGCCCATGCCAAAGTTTATGATAGTAATTCCATTAGCAGTTGCACATTGCATAGGCCGGTCAGTACCCACAATATCTACATTATGCATTTGAGCAAACATGGTAACATAATTGCTAAAGTTGGTAAGCAAAATGTATTGCCCAAAGTTTGAAAGCTTTTCCCCGGTGTATCGTGGTAGCCAGTTCTTTACTATTTCATCTTTTGTTTTCATCTGTTAGTATTGATAATTTATCAGTAAAATTTCCCGAAAGGATATTCAGTAAATTTAGCAAATACTTTCGTTTAATGATTGACATTCAATTTCCTGAACAGCCTTTTAAAATTAAAAAACTTAAAGACCGCGATTTTATTTTCGATGTTTTTCGAAAGCAATGGATCGTACTGACTCCGGAAGAATGGGTGCGGCAAAATTTTTTGCAATACCTGGTTGAAGTAAAAAAATACCCGGCATCGTTAATAGCAGTTGAACGCGAAATATTAGTAGGCGATTTAAGAAGGAGATTTGATATTGTTGTTTTTAAGGATGCCAAACCCTGGATGATTGTTGAATGCAAAGAGTTGAAAGTACCATTGAGTGAAGCAGTGCTTAAGCAGGCATTAAATTATAATGTTTCGTTGCAGGTGAAATATCTTGTTGTAACTAATGGTCTATCCACATTTGCAATGCATTGTAATCAAAAGGCACATGAATGGTTACAGGAGTTGCCTGAATTTGATGTGCAAGAATTGTAAAAAATCTTTTGGGAGGATTATATTAGAGTCAGTTACGTTACAAGTTTTCAATTTCATTTTCCGACAAACCTGTTGTTTCACTAATGATATCTATTGAAATACCCATTTCTTTTAGTGTTTTTGCAATTTCTCTTTTAGCCTCTAATTTACCTTCAATTTTACCTTGCAACCTTCCTTTCAATTTAGCTTCTTCAAAAGCTGCATCCCTAACCCATGAAATTTCCGGAGAATTTTTTAAATTGTTTTCGTTGCTATCCATAACTTGTAATTTATTGAATCACTAAACATATTTAAGATAATAATTCGGTTCATCAAATTTTTATTTTTATGCCTTTGTTTATTGCGTTACAACTTTTCAATTTCATTTACCGACAAACCTGTTGTTTCAGTAATCATGTCAATTGGAAAGCCCTTATTTTTTAGTGTTTTTGCCATCTCCCTTTTCGCTTCTAAATTACCCTTTATTTTACCTTCTAATAAACCCTCTATTTTACCTTCGTCAAAAGCGG
>JANPPB010000706.1:0-1821 GCA_031428295.1 Segetibacter sp.
GCATCGTTGCCGGCACCTACCACTACCAATGAAATGGCGGGTTGTAAAAACTCAAAAAAGGCTGTGATCGTTTGGCCTTCGAATTCAAAGTTTTTAAATAAAGAGGCTTCTGATGCCATGACTTTCCTCGCCTCATACATCACCATTTTTTCAACATATTCCAATGAAATAGATCCGGTAAACTGGCCATTTTCTTCCAACAAGAGGCATGTACCCACCTGTTGGTTGTTTGTTGGGTCCATCGAAAAAAGTGTAACGAGTACAGCTTTTTGCCGTTGAGTTATAACTTTTTTTAGCAGGTTGATTGGATGCGTAGCTGCATGTACATCTATCGGCTCAAACAAAACCCTGATAATGCCAGCACATCCCAATTGAATTCCAAAAGACATATCCTCCTCATCTGTTGTATCGTAAGTAACCAGTTTTACATTTTGTTGGGCAATCACGAGCAATGCTTTTCTAAGTGCATCTCCTTCGAGGCAACCACCGCTTATGGCACCTGTAATTTGTCCTTCATCATCAATGAGCATACGAGCTCCGGGACGCCTGTACGAGGAGCCATCCAAATGAACAACCGAAGCCAATGCAGTTCTTTTACCTGCGGCAACAGCTACGTCAAATGCTTTGATGATTTCTCTTATTTCTTTCATAACACGATAGGCAGATTTACTTTTTTTGATTTTTAATGGGTCTTAGTTTACAGAAACGAAACCGATTTTCAGAACCCGGAATTAGCGTAAAGTTAAATGTGTTCAATTACGCTTTTAAACCCATCCAAAAATTTTAGGTGATCAATAAGACAAGAATAAGAAAGTTTGAAGGGGACTCTTCAGTTTTTCACCAGTAATAAAATGCAAAGTAGCTATAGCAAACTGTTGTTGTCTTTTGACCAAAAACAGACCGGGCTGTTTAGCACAATCCATTTAAAAATTAAATTTCCTTCTCTTGCCCCTGTCCTAAAGGGGAAGAAAGCAAAATATATAAAGTGGGCTTTAGCCCCACCCCATTTTGGGCTAAAGCAAGGAGTAGAATAATTTTCTATTGCACCGCCCTGAAGGGCGCGGTGCAATAGAAAGGCAGTTTAATTAAGATGTTACTATGGCTCTGCTACCATGCTTAGTTCCAGGGCTTCTTTATCCATGTCGTACATGAACTTGTAGATAAGTGCAATGGTTATTTGCTCCACCTGGCTTTTGGGGTCGGGTAGTTTGCCAACTAAAATATCACGGGCTTCATCTATTCTTCTTTTAGTTTCGTTATCGAGCATTAGTTATTTTTCTTTTTTGCGTCTTTCATAATTTTCTTTTCATCACCTTGTATTTTGCGCTGTATTTTTTTTACATCCTCTGCTGGTGGCAGTTGTTCAGGCTTAACACCTCTTACAATCAGCATTTTTCTTACTGCCAGATTGTTGTCAACATGCTCTTTGCTTATTTTTTCGTTGCCCTTCAAATCTTTCTCTACCACGTTATGGCTGGTCAATTCCGTAGCAAAATCCTTTGCTTTAATAGTAAGGGTAGGAAGAAAATCTGCCAGCGGTCTATTGTCAGCAACCTGCAATTTGTGTTTCATATCATTCGTGCTAAAGCCGCCAAACAATGCCTGGTCGCCTTTGCTGCGAATGATGGCAAAACCCTTGTCGTCCACGCCTCTTTCATAAATAATCCCTGAAAGTTTTTTCTCTGACTTTGATAATTTTTCCCGTGCAGAAACTCTTGCAACATCTAATAAACGTTGTTCAATAATTTCCTGCTTACGGGTTTGCACTGCAAAATAAGTTTGGGCAAAAGCAACTTCACTTTTTGAGGAATCGCCATTCTG
>JANPPB010000707.1:0-1555 GCA_031428295.1 Segetibacter sp.
CAGGTCTTTTGCATTTGCTTTAAGTATCGCGGCTGAGTTTTCTTCCAGCAAGTCTGCAAGCGTTAGTAATGCAGCCCTGATGGTTTTATCGGCAATAAGTCTGAGTTGGATAGCTGCCTTACTTGTTTTTATAATGAGTGGTTCAACGGATTGCATGCCCAAACTTCTTTTCACTTTTTAAATAATAGTGCAAATCTACAGCAAAGGAAAAGGTTAATGGAGAGGGAAAAAGTAAAGCAGGTAATGTTAAATAAATCTTTCTTTTAGTATTAACGAATGCTTGTTGTTAATATCCTTATTCGTAAACAGCATAACCCCAGGGCTCCAATTGCCATTCTTTGTTTTCTAATGGTTCTTTGGTACCCATAAATACATTGTAACGATCGCCATCAAAACCAGCTTTAGTAACCTTGATTTTTTGTGGCCTGGCCGATAAATTTAAAATGACCAATACTTTTTTTCCGTCCTTTTCTCTAACGAATGCATAGACTGCTTTCTCATCGCCCACCACTATTTTTTTAAACGATGCATCAGCCGATAGGGCCGGGTTGCTCTGGCGTAAATGCAGCAGCGTATTATAAAACTTTGCCCTGCCAAATTTGCCAAACGCAATCGGGTCTTTTTCAAAAAATTCTACTTTTCTCAAAACGGGTTCTTCCTGCCCACTGTAGATTAAAGGAATGCCCCGAACCATGGTTTGAGTAAGCACAGCAAACGGTGCATGACTGGCTCCGGGCATCGTTCCATAGTCGGCCTGGTTCCAGCTATTCTCGTCGTGGTTACTGGTAAAATATAAACGCAAAGCATTGGCAGGAAAAGCGGTGTCATTTTGATTTTTAATGCTGTCGATTGCAAAAGCAGGCCGCTCACCTTTAGCAATTTTCTTGGTCATTTGAAACATATCCCATGCATAGCTAATATCAAAACCGGCAGTGTGCAGTGAGCCTTTATCACCTTCTGCAAGCATTAAAACTTCTTTTCCTTTCCTCAATTCAGTTATGCATTGCTTCCAAAAATCATCAGGCACTTCGCCTGCCACATCGCACCTAAAACCATCTATGCCGGTTTCGTTCAACCAATACTTCATGGAAGCGATCATGCTGTCACGCATTTCTTTATTGTCAAAATTTAAGCTACGGGTGTCCGTCCAGTCAAAGGCCGAAGCGGGTTTGCCAGTACTGTCTTTCTCATAAAAATCCGTATGCGTTGTAAGCCAGGGATGGTCGGCACCAGTGTGGTTGGCAACCCAATCCATCATAACAGCCATATTTCTACTGTGCGCACCGTTTACAAGGGTACGTAAATCATCAAGTGTACCAAACTCTGTACCTACCGCTTTAAAATCTTTAACAGCATAAGGAGAGTTGATACCACGCAAGGAACCCACCGGATAAACAGGCATTAAATACAGCACATTTACACCTAAGTTTTTAATAGCATCTAACCTGGCAGTAACGCCCTGCAAATTGCCGGAAGCACTAAAAGCGCGAATATTTATTTGATAAATTACCGCATTTTTAGCAGAAGGAACATTTGCAAAAGGAGTACCGCTCTG